>JAHFTZ010000406.1 GCA_023265355.1 Terriglobus sp. | reverse complement strand
TACAGCAGAGGTTCTGGAAGAGCACGGTGGACCGAAGGAGATCATCGAAGATATTCGCCTTCGCGCCAGCTTCTCCGGACGATTTGAACTCCTCTGCGCCCGCTGCCTGGAGCCCGGGGAACAGGACCTCGCGGGCGACTTTGACCTCATCTTTCGACCGACCGGTGTCGATGCGAGATCCGGCGAGCGAGCAATTAGTGAGGCGGAGACAGAAATCGGGTATTATGAACAGAGCGGACTTGTGCTGGAAGACGTCGTTCGGGAGCAGGTGCTTCTCTCCCTTCCGGATCGTTCTCTCTGTAAGCCAGGCTGCAAAGGACTTTGCCCGCACTGCGGCCAGAACCGGAATGAAACAGAATGCAACTGCGAAGCCGCCCCGGCGGATCCGCGATGGAGTGCGCTGGCCGGTCTTGCAGGTGCGATAAAGTCCAAACAGAATTGATCTGCGTGGCTTGAACTCTCCGCAGCGTACCAAGGGCTACACCAAATTTTTCTGATGGATGAGCTCTGCCCTTCACACGCAGATTGCGTGAACGGACAGGGTTGGTTTGTTGAAAGGAAACACACGATGCCTAATCCCAAGCGTCGCCACTCGAAGCAGCGTACGGCCAAGCGCCGCTCGCACGACTTTCTTACCCCCACGGGTGTCTCCCGCTGCACTAACTGCGATGAGTTCAAGCTTCCCCATCACGCCTGCCCCAAATGCGGCGAGTACAAGGGACGCGCCGTCATCGAAGTGAAGCAAGCTAGCTAACATCGTATTCAAAGGGATTTCACCCGCCTGATGCTTGTCGACATCGTTCTTGACGCGATGGGATCCGATAAGGCCCCCGAGCCCGAGCTCCGTGGGGCCATTTTGGCTTGCCGTCATCTGCCTGTCCGTATCCACCTTGTGGGTCCGGAAGATAAAATCCGTCCCGCCCTGCGAGCACACCTCAAAGGCGAAGACCTGCCCATTGAGATCATCCACGCCAGCGAGTGGATCAGTATGGACGACAAGGCCGCAAGCTCTGTCCGCTCCAAAAAAGACTCTTCCATGCGCGTCGGGCTGAAGCTCGTACGCGAAGGAAGTGCTCGCGGCTTCGTGACTGCCGGCAACACCGGCGCGGCCATGGCCACGGCCAAGATGGTTCTCGGCGCTCTGAATGGCGTCGACCGTCCCGCCCTGGCTACGATCCTGCCCACCGGCGCCGGAACGCCCTGCGTCCTTCTGGATGTCGGAGCGAACGTCGACTCCGATCCGCAGAACCTCGTCCAGTTCGCCCTGATGGGGCAGATCTATGCGCGCAGCGTGCTCGGCATCGCCAAGCCCCGCGTCGGCCTGCTGTCCATCGGCGAAGAAGACTCCAAGGGCAACGCGATGACGAAGGAGACTCTGCCTCTGCTGCGCGAGCTGCCGATCAACTTCATCGGCAACGTCGAAGGCCGCGATCTCTTTCAGAACAACGTGGATGTCGTCGTCTGCGACGGCTTCGTCGGCAACGTTACGATTAAGACGATCGAAGGTCTGGCCAAGCTCATCTCCGACGAACTCCGTCAGGCGCTCAAGGCAACGATTACCTCGCAGGTCGGAGCGCTGCTTTCGCGTCGCGCCTTCAAGGACTTCAAACGCCGTCTCGACTACTCCGAGTACGGTGGGGCGCCGCTGCTCGGCGTCCAGGGTGCTTGCATCATTGGACACGGTTCTTCGAACGAGCGCGCGATCATGAATGCAATTCGTGTGGCCGTTCAGTTTGCCCAGGCGGATGTCAGCCGTCATATTGAAGCGGCGCTCAAGCCGAGAGATCCGGGTCCGCTCGGGCCATCGGTTGAGTAAAAAATAGATCCGTTCCGGAATGACAACGGGCTTCCTCCTACTGCTTAAAGCAGGAACAGTGGATCGCCTGACTTTTGGGTCGCTCTGTGAGCGAAGAATGTGGTTCATAGGTCGTTAGGCGCTCCCGCAGAGCAAGCTCTACGGGAGCGCAGGACTCGCAGTCACCCGGGGGTGGGTCGGGGACACAATCGAATCCGTCCACAGTGTACAGAACGGATCAAGGCCCGGTACAGCACAAACAATCTCAACTTCCCGCTGCGTGTTTCTCCGTCCAGGCACGAGCATGGACCATTTGGGGAAGGTCCGCATCTGCTTGCGACCAGGCCTTCAGGAACCTGGAATAAGACGCATTGGTCTCCGCGCTTCCTGTCGCTTCGTCCACGCGCGCGATGCCGTAGAGCGCAAATCCGGACTCGGGTCTCTTCTTTGCAACGGCTTCCAGAGCCGTCCGCGCGTCGGCAAAACGTCCGGCGCGCATCAGTGCATCGGCCTGCGTCTCCGCAGCGGGACGAAGATACGTGGGCGGCTCGCGATACGAGAGTGCAGCTTCCATCTCTATCGCTTTTTTGAAGTCGCGATCGGCATCCGCAGCGCGGCCGTCCTCCATTGCCACACCACCGGAGAGCTCCAGCGCAGCAATCGAAAGATAGCTATGAATCGGTGAGAGCATGGCATCGCGCGGGTCGTTCTTCATGCCCGGCATCGCCATAGAGTGCGCCGTCTTGTCCTCGGCACTCTTTTTCACGACACCTTCCATCTCCGTGGAGGCGGACTTTGCGACGGCCAGGTCTCGCGCCTCCAGCGCCTGCATCCCCTTCGCATACTGCAACAGGCCTTCGCGCAACAAACCGAGGTTCGGAAACACGGTCGGAGCCGTGCTCTTTTCCAGCAGCGCATACGCCACAGTCCAGTTGGCCGAGCGCAGCGCCGAAGGCAGCGCAGGATCCAGCCGCGAGATGCCATCGCGCGGGGATCCCACATATAGAGTGGTCGGACGAGTTCCATGCGCCGTTGCCGTCTTCAAAGCCAGAGCATCCGCCTCCGCAAATCGTCCCGCTTCCAGCAGGTCCGCGATGGAGTACATGAGGTTGTGGACGTAGTTCCAGTCGTCGTCCGGCGAAACATTCTGCGCGCGCATGTACGCCTCATCGACCGCCGTCGAAGCCGCGAACGAAACCTGCGCGCGGTTGTAGTCGCCCAACAGATAGAAGATGTGTCCGGGCATGTGCACCAT
>JAHFTZ010000405.1 GCA_023265355.1 Terriglobus sp. | reverse complement strand
AGCAGGGACCCCGTGCTGCCAAGACCATGAAGGCTCCGCTGAAGATGGTTCCTCTTACCGCCACCTATGCGCACGACGTGAAGGCCATGCTTGCCGCCAACCCGAACGCCGGCGCCTACTACATCGTCAATCCGAATAACCCCACCGGCACCATGACGCCGAAGGAAGACATTCTCTGGCTCATCCAGAACAAACCGGCTGGTTCGGTCGTCATTGTGGATGAGGCCTATCATCACTTCTCGACGCACGAGTCGGTCATCGATCAGGTTGCCGCCGACAAGGACGTTATCGTGATGCGGACCTTCTCCAAGATCTACGGCATGGCTGGCATCCGCGCTGGTTTCGCGATTGCACGTCCTGACCTACTGGCGAAGTTCAATACCGTTTCGCCCTACCTTCACGTTCAGAACGTTGCCAGCGCTTCGATGATGTCTGCGGCGATGGCCGTAGCCAGCCTGAAGGATGCCGACCTTGTTCCCCTGCGTCGTAAGCTGAACCGCGACAACCTGGATATGACCATGGAGTTCATGGAAAAGCATGGATACAAGACGATCCCCGGATCGCAGGCAAACATGTTCATGGTCGACGTAAAGCGTCCCGGCAGCGATTTCACGAAGCAGATGCTTACGGAGAAGGTCGCCATCGGCCGTTCCTGGCCCATCATGCCGACTTACGTTCGCGTCACCGTCGGGACCAAGGACGAGATGCTGAAGTTCCAGAGTGCCTTCGTCAAGTGCATGGACAAGCCCTCTACCACAGTAAACGCTCAGTTGAAGGCGGAACTTTACATTCCGTCCGAAATTGATCGTCACTACGTATAAGGCTAAAAAGTTACTTCACGATGGGCCTCGGCGGTTACTTTCGCCGGGGCCTTTTCGCTTCTCCCGGCCTTCCCGCAAGCGTTTGGATTATCCTGACCCTATGTCGAATCTCATTGAGGCTGCACCTCGCCTGCTTGGCGTAACCTTCCCCAGGGAGTTCGCAGCGGGTGCCACAAATGCTGTTCGAACCTGTCTCAGGGTCCAGCCTTCGGAAAAGGTCACGCTGATCGCCGATGAAAAATGCCTGGAGATCGCCGCTTCGATCGCTGCAGAGCTGCAGAGCTCCGGCTGCCAGTGGAATGGCTTCATTCTGGAAGAGGAGGCGCAACGGCCTCTGAAGGAGATGCCCGCCAGCGTCCTCGAAGATATGGAAACCTCCGACGTGAGCATCTTCGCAGTCGAGGTGCAACCGAACGAGTTGCGCAGCCGTATGCAGATGACGGACATCGTGAACCGTCGCAGAATGCGCCATGCGCACATGGTCAACATCACGCCGGAGATTATGGTGCAGGGAATGCGCGCCGACTTCAACCTGGTGGATGAGTTGAGCCAGCGCGTACTCGACCTCGTGCGCCAGGCAAGCTATGTACGCGCAACGACGGCCGCTGGAACGGATATTCACGCGCAGCTTTCGCGGAAGTACAAATGGTTCAAGACCTCCGGCATCATCAGCACCGAGAAGTGGGGAAACCTGCCCGGCGGAGAGTGTTTCACCGCGCCGGAAGAGGTCAACGGTGTTTTCGTGGTCGATGGTGTGGTAGGCGACTATCTCTGCGCACGCTTTGGCATCTTGCGCGCCACACCCCTGACGATCTGGATCGAGGGCAACCGGATCAAGTGGATCGCCTGTGAAAACAAGGAACTCGAAGCAGACTTCTGGGCCTATACCCACACGGATGCAAACTCAGACCGCGTCGGCGAGTTTGCGATTGGAACCAATATTGGCGTGGAGCGAGTCATCGGAAATATTCTCCAGGACGAGAAGTTTCCCGGAATTCATATCGCCTTCGGTGACCCCTATGGAGCGCATACCGGCGCGCCCTGGAAGTCGTCCACGCACATCGATGTTGTTGGGCTCGGTTTCAATATCTGGCTGGGCGATGCGGACGGCGAACAGCAGATTATGCGCAACGGGGTTTTTGTTATCTAGAAAGAGCAAAGAAAAAGGCGGAGACGATTTGCAGATCGTCTCCGCCTTTTTACTTTGGAGCAGTTATCGAACGCTGATGGAGTCCGTCAACGTAAAGCGAACGACAGTCTCCGAAGGAATGACGGCGTCCTTATTGCCCGTCAGCGCTCCTGCAGCAGTGCCGCCGCCCGCGCCCGCCAAACCGCCGATCAGAGCACCTTTACCGCCGCCAGCAAGACCACCGATCAACGCGCCAACACCCGCACCGCCGCCGATGAAGCCAGCCGTCCGCTTGCCCTTGCCCTTGATGACTGAGAGATATTCCGTGCTGTTGACGCGGTAACCGCCGATGTTCGTAAGACGGATGCCAATGGCGCCTTTACCCTTGAAGTGGCCCTGGCCACGTGCGGAGACGACTTCGCCGCGCACACTGGAGCCGCTGCGGAAGGCGGTCACACCGCGAACGACGACAGGGGCTGCGAGAACGCCGGTGAAACCCTGTCCCACGGCAGAGGTTTTGCCTGAGAGGGTTTCGGTAATGCGAACGGACACACGTGTGCCGTTGGGAACCGTCACGCCGGTCGGTACCGGGGCGGGTGCAGGGCCGGAGGGTGTCGCTGCGGCCATGGGAGCGGGGGCTGCATTGGTCGCAGCCGGTGAAACTGCCTGCATATCGGGTGCCGGGGCCGCCGCTGGAACGGAAGCCTGCGCAGGCATGGGAGCTCCGGGAGCCATCGCATGGGCCGTGCCGTCGGGGTAGAGCAGAACCTGCTGTCCACCCACAGGAGCGTTGCTCTTCGTGCCATCGGGATCAATCACGGGTGTTCCGGCCGGCACCGTAGAGATCGTGGTACCTGCGGGGACAGCTGCTGCGGGTGGAGGCGTCTTTTTGCACCCCGTAATCGCCAACGCTGACATAAGGCAAAGGGAAAAGGCTGCTGCTCTCAAATGGACTCGCATGTTAGGAAACTCTCCTGGTTCGTACTCTCAACTCGTCATTCCGCGCAAAAATCTATCCGCGAAAGGTGCATGCTCTTATCTTGTGATGCTCGCACGGTAAAATCAATTCCTTGGAAGCGAAAATATTTTGAGGTGGTTCAAGAT
>JAHFTZ010000404.1 GCA_023265355.1 Terriglobus sp. | reverse complement strand
GGTCGGGGTGTAGACGCCGTAGTTGGTCTGTATCAGGCCAAAGGAGACCTGCGCGTAGGGATCGACCCTCACTGGCCCGATGTGGGTCGCGATGCTGCCGCGCGCTCCACCCATCACCGTCCCTAGGTGGCCGCCTGCGGCATTTTCCACGGCAATCGCGCTCTTCTGGCTCGACGTAATGCCGCCACGGAGATCAGCGCCTACCCGTACAGGACCAAAGCTGTGGAAGTCGTAGTAGGCACCGCCCGTAAATCCCAGAGGCGAAATATGTCCGCTGTTAGTGGCCTGGGGCGTCGTTGTGCTCAACGTGTCCGTGAAGTTAATGCTCGACATGTGCTGACCCGTCGCCAGGATGTAGACACCCACTTGCGCACGCACAGCAGTTACAGAAAGAGCGCAGACCACCAAAGCGAAAACCTTACTCAAACGCATGCACCAACTTTATCGCACAAGTTTCACAAGCGCCTAACTCCACTTCACCTCGGGCAAGCCCTCGAAGAGGGGACGGGCAAAGAAATATCCCTGCATCAGGTGTACGCCGCACTTCTGGAGCGCGTCGCGCTCTTCCGCGGTTTCCACGGCTTCGCCGATGATCTCTGTGTTAAGAACCCTGCAGAGTTTAGCCATGGTACGCACGATGGCCTGCGACCTGGGACGCTGATGGAGGTCTCGAATGAGCTTCGCATCGAGCTTGATAATGTCGGGCTCCAGCTCGGCGAGAAGGTTCAGACCGCTGTACCCCGCGCCGAAATCATCCAAAGCTATCCCGAAGCCGTGTTTTTTGTACTCGGTGATGATGCCTTGCAGATGCGCTGTATCGCGGACGGGCTCATTCTCGGTGATCTCGAAGATGATGCGATCCAGCGGGAAATGGTGCAGCTCCGCGGCACGGAGGGTCTTCGCGATGCACGCTGCCGGGCTATAGACGGCTTCTGGCATGAAGTTTACGGCCAGACGTGCTCCGGTCTGGACCATGCCTAGTTTGGAAGCCAGGACAATCGCTTTTATCCGGCAGACCTGGTCGAAGGCGTAGCGGTTTTGTGACGTCACCTGGGAGAGTACAGAAAGCGCCGACTCGTTCTGCGGACCGCGAACAAGGGCCTCATAGTTACGGATGGTGCGTGCTTCGACATCGACAACGGGCTGAAAGGCCATGGTGAAGGGAAATGGTTCTTCGATTCCGTCCCTACACGCGCCACAGCCAGAATTGGAACTTGAACCAAGAAGCATGACGCACCTAACCTCTTTCAAAATTTAGGCTTATCTTCCTGCAATTGATGCCTGAGCACGGGCAAAGGGATTTCTTTGCCCCGAACGGAAGTAACTGGAATTTCAAAACGGTTCACAGAATCCATTAGGTAGGCTCCAGCGGGATACAACCATTTCGAGAGTGGTCTACACTTGATTGAACCTTATGATTCAGAATCCGGTTCCTGAAGCTCTCACCTTTGACGATGTCCTCCTCGTCCCCGCATTTTCCGACGTGGTTCCCACCCAAGTCAGCACCGCCACCCGCCTGACAAAACGCATCACGCTGAATACCCCCCTTCTCTCGGCTGCGATGGATACCGTCACGGAGAGCCGTCTGGCGATTGCCATGGCGCAGGCTGGAGGCATGGGTGTCATTCATCGGAACCTTTCGATCGAGCAGCAGGCGCAGGAGGTCGATAAGGTCAAGCGCTCCGAGTCGGGCATGATCGTCGATCCTGTGACCATCGAACCCGAGCGTCCGATCTCGGATGCGCTCGAAGTCATGCGGCGGTACAAGATCTCTGGCGTTCCCGTAACGCAGGGCAAAAAGCTCGTCGGCATCCTGACCAATCGCGATCTTCGCTTCATCTCGCAGACAGATATTCCGATCTCGGAGGTGATGACCAAGAAGAACCTCATCACTGTGCCCGTCGGCACCACGCTGGAGCAGGCAGAACATATCCTGCATCAGCATCGCGTGGAGAAGCTCCTCGTGGTCAATGATGCCTATGAACTCAAGGGCCTCATTACGGTCAAAGATATTCAGAAGAAGTTGAAGTATCCGAACGCCTGCAAGGACGACCAGGGCCGTCTGCGCGTCGCTGCAGCCATCGGCGCAACGGGCGACTTCCTCGAACGCGCCGCAGCGCTTATCGAAGCGCGTGTCGATGCTCTGGCGATCGATAGTGCTCACGGTCACTCCTCGCGCGTGCTCGAAGCCGTCCGCGAGTGTAAGCGCGCCTTCCCGGATGTCGATCTTCTCGCCGGAAACGTGGCGACCTACGAGGGATGCCTCGCGCTGATCGACGCCGGAGCAGATGCGATCAAGGTCGGTATCGGGCCGGGTTCGATCTGCACCACACGCATGGTCACAGGCGCGGGTATGCCGCAGATTACGGCCATCAGCGAGGCGTATCGCGCGGCCAAGGGAAGTGACGTCGCGATCATCGCGGACGGTGGCATCAAATATTCTGGTGATCTCACCAAGGCGATTGCAGCGGGAGCATCTGTCATCATGATCGGTTCGCTCTTCGCAGGCGTGGACGAGTCTCCGGGCGAGATGATTTTGTACCAGGGCCGCTCCTTCAAGAGCTATCGCGGCATGGGTTCGCTCTCCGCCATGGCGCAGGGATCGGGCGAGCGCTACTTCCAGGGCAAGGACGATCTGAACTCGGCGGGAACTGCTCCGCGTTCAATCACTTCCCCTGAAAGCGCGCAAAGCAACCGTCTCGCAAAGTTCGTTCCGGAGGGCATTGAAGGCCGCGTACCGCATCGTGGACCCTTGGAAGCGATGGTCTTTCAGCTCGTCGGCGGTCTCCGCTCGGGTATGGGATACCTCGGCTGCTCCACGATTCCGGAGCTGCAGGAGAACGGTCGCTTCGTCCGCATCTCGGGCGCTGGCCTCCGCGAATCGCACGTGCATGATGTCATCATCACGCGCGAAGCTCCCAACTATCACGTGGAATAGCACGTGGAATAGCACGTGGAATAACTCCCGGCCTCGCGCGGCCTGAATCCTCCGGGTAAACTTCTGTCGAGGCATGCTCCATGACGACAGAAAAACTCGAAGCGATTCAGGCACAGCTCCGC
>JAHFTZ010000403.1 GCA_023265355.1 Terriglobus sp. | reverse complement strand
CACTGTGCCCGCTGGGACCCTGACTATCACAGTCGATGGAGCGACGCAGGCCTCCACGCTTGCTCTGAACAGCGCGGGAACGGCAACTTACACCTTCTCCTCAACCACATCAGGTGCGCATGTCATCAAGGCCACCTACTCCGGCAGCTCCGTCTATGCCGCTTCCTCCGCTGCTGCCACGGTTACCGTCGGCGCTGCGGGCTCCGGCACTGGGAACTTCGCACTTGCCGCAACTGCCATCAGCGTAGCCGCAGGAAGCTCCGGAAACTCCACGGTCACGGTTACGCCCACGCGCGGCTATACCGGCACAGTAACCTTCAACGTGACCGTCAGTGCCACCCTTTCAAACGCCTGCTACACGCTGAACGATGCGCCCGTCACGGGCACAACCCCAGTCACAAGCACACTCACGGTCTTCACCAGTTCTACCGCTTGCGCCGCCTCTGCATCAGTCAGCGGAAGCGGCATGCGGAAGTTCGCTTCCACCGGGGTCTCCCGGCTGAAGAGCCAGAACGTTCCAACGTCTCCCTCCAAAGGAACAGACGTAGCCATAGCGGGTATGCTCTGCCTGGGCTTCCTTGGCTGGCGCTCGCGCAAGCTTCGGCTCTACGTCGCTCTCTGCCTCGTCACAGCGGTCGGTCTTGGCGTCAGCGGTTGCGGTTCTTCAAGCTCCAACACCCCGGCGACTGCAACGACGACGAACGCCGCCAAAGGCTCGTATACGCTCACCATCACGGGAACGGATACCGCGACCGGTACCATCACCGCAATCACGTCCGCCACGCTGACCATCAACTAACATCGTCTCAGGACGAAGCATTCCTCTTCGCCATAACCTGCAGGTACTGATTGCGAACCAGCGTGTGACTCTCCGGATCGGAGGCGATATTGGCGCCCCTCCAAAGCGCCTCCAGATCCGCGGCCAGCGCCGCCTGCCCGGCTTCATCCAGGCGGCCGAAAGCCACCTGCGTCGGACCAAAGTACGTGCGGAAAAAAGCCACCGTTCCAGCGGGATTCATCGGAAGATCGAAGTCGATCGGGATCAGCGTTGTTTCAATCTCGTTGAAAGGACCTGCAAGACGTTGAAGCACCGTCTGCTCGTCTCCCCATAAAACTGGCGGCGCAATCCCAGGTGGCGGCGGCACGTGAAGACTTCCCACCTTGAACATCTGCCCCGAAAACCCAGTGGGATTCCAGTTCGCCATCGCCAGTAATCCACCGGGCTTCAGCACACGCGCAAACTCCGACGCGACGACCTCTGGCCGCGGAGCGAACATCGCTCCGAACATCGTCACTACTGCATCGAACGAAGCATCTTCATACGGAAGCTGCTCCGCATCCCCTTCGTCGAAGCGAGCGGTCAGACCCTCCGCAGCGGCACGTTCCGTCGCCTGCACAAGAAGATTTGGGGCGATATCCAAGCCGGTCACGACGCAACCCTGGCGCGCAAGCGGAATCGCAAGATTTCCCGTACCGCACGCTACATCCAGAACACGAGTCCCTGGCGGTAGCGCCAGGCGAGCCACAAAAGCCTCAGCGCCCCCAGAAATCGTCTTCGCCACAACACCGAAGTCGCCAGCCATCCAGGTCGAGCGCATCGAGCTTTTAATCTGTTCCATCGAAGGTCCGGAAGTGTTCATCTTCGCTCCAGGGTCGCCAGACAGAGGCCTCCGCGACCAATAATAAGACTGCTGGAAGTTACTGCGCGGCGTCAAGCCAAACAGCTCCGCGAGGCCTACGGGCTTCAGCCCGTAGACCTCAACCCAAACTAGGCCGTGAGCGTCAGACGCAACTCGCCTGCCGCCTTAACCATGTTCTCCAGAGCCTCAACCGTCTCCGGCCATCCACGTGTCTTCAGACCGCAGTCCGGATTTACCCAGATCTGCTCAGGCTTCAGCACCTCCAGGGCCAGCGTCAGCAACTCGCTCATCTCGCCGACAGAAGGCACCCGGGGCGAATGAATGTCATACACGCCCGGTCCGATCTCGTTCGGATACGCGTGCGCGCGGAAGGCCTCAAGAAGCTCCATCCGCGAACGCGCCGTCTCCATCGAGATCACGTCTGCATCCAGTGCCGCAATGGCTGGCAGAATGTCGTCGAACTCGCAGTAGCACATGTGCGTATGGATCTGCGTCTGGTCCTCAACGGAGGAGGTCGCCAGCTTGAACGCCTTCACCGCCCAGTCCAGGTACGCTGCCCAGTCCGCACGTCGCAGGGGAAGCCCTTCGCGCAACGCAGGTTCGTCCACCTGAATGATGCGGATACCAATGCCCTCCAGGTCCTTCACCTCATCCCGCAACGCCAGCGCAATCTGCCAGGCCGTCTGCTGCCTCGGGATATCGTTCCGAACGAAGGACCACTGCAGAACCGTAATCGGCCCCGTCAGCATGCCCTTCATGGGGCGCGTCGTCAGCGAACGCGCATAGCTCGTCCACTTCAACGTCATCGGCGTCGGGCGGGATACGTCGCCGTAGATCACAGGCGGCTTGACGCAGCGCGAACCATAGCTCTGCACCCAGCCATTTTCACTGAACGCAAACCCATCCAAAAACTCGGCGAAGTACTCGACCATGTCGTTACGTTCGAACTCGCCGTGCACCAGGACGTCCAGCCCGATACGCTCCTGCTCGCGGACGCACTCGGTAATCGCCTGTTTGAGGAACGCCTCGTACTCGTCCGCAGTCTCGTGGCCCTTCTTCCGTGCCGCGCGATGCTTACGCACTTCCGCCGTCTGGGGGAAGGACCCTATCGTCGTCGTCGGCAGCAATGGAAGCCCAAGCTCCTCCCTCTGCACAATCGCCCTCTGGGTGTAGACCGAAGTGCGCTCGAAGTCGCTCGCGCTAAGCTCCGCCAGCGTCGCACGAACCCTCGCGTTCGTGGTCGTCTCCGCTACCTCGCGATCGGCAACTGCGGCTGCATTCTCGCGCACCGCCGCCTCATCTCCGCTGCCCAGTGCCACAACCTCGGAGATCTTCTCCTTCGCAAACCGTAGCCAACTCTTAATACGCGGAGGCAGCTTGGTCTCACCGCTAAGATCGTGCGGTACATGTAGCAGCGAGCAGGAAGGAGCAACCAAAACCC
>JAHFTZ010000402.1 GCA_023265355.1 Terriglobus sp. | reverse complement strand
TTCTTCCCGCAGCCATGCTCGCTTCCTACGCCATCTTCCTCTCAGCGCAGGTTGTGCTCGCCTGCGGCATCACGGCGCTACAGGTTGCGGCGAATCCCTACGTGGCGGCGCTCGGCTCCAGCCGTACCGCGTCCAGCCGCCTTAACCTGGCGCAGGCTTTCAACTCGCTGGGAACCACGATCGCACCGCACATCGGCGGTCTCTTCATCTTCTCCACGGTCGCGGTTGTAGCCACCACAACGACGCTTACCGGAGCAGCAGCCCTCCACGCAAATCAGCAGCAGCAGGCCGCAAGCGTCAAACTGCCCTACATTCTTCTGGCTGGCATTCTCTTTGCCCTGGCCGCGTTCATCCGCCTCCGACTACCATCCTTCAACAGCAACACCTCGGACATTCGCATTCAGGACGCCTCTGCGAAGTCCGTCTGGCGCACGCCGCAGGTCGTCCTTGCGGTCCTTGGCATCTTCCTTTATGTCGGTGGAGAGGTCTCCATCGGCAGCTTCCTCGTCCGCTATCTCCAGCTCCCCAACATCGCGCACATGACGGAGCTGACCGCTGCGTCCTACGTTTCCTACTACTGGGGCGGAGCGATGGTGGGCCGATTCATCGGTTCATGGCTTCTGCGCCGGATCAACGCTGGCGTTCTGCTCGCCCTCTTTGCCGCAATCGCTGGAACGCTTGTCCTCACTTCTATTCTGAGCCACGGTTACCTGGCCGCGATCACGATCCTCTGCGTCGGTCTCTTCAACTCGATCATGTTCCCGTCGATCTTCTCCATCGGGATCGAAGGACTCGGTCAGCGGACGAGCGAGGCTGCTTCGCTGATTGTGATGGCCATCGTCGGTGGAGCCATCATCCCCGTCGCACAGGGCAAGCTGGCGGATAGCATCGGCATCCAGCACGCGCTCTTTATCCCGCTGGCCTGCTATGTCTATGTCTTCTTCTTCGGCGTGTGGGGCAGCCGTCGTTCGGCGCATACGTCTTCTGCCCACGCATAGTCATTTTTTGTCATTCCGTAGCGAAGCGAAGGAATCTGCTTTCACTGGCTAAAAAAGCAGATCCCTCCGCTTCGCTGCGGGATGACAGAATGTTGCGCAAAGAGTTTTGCGGGATGACAAAGAAGTTTCAGAATTCACCAAAAGCCGTCATGCAGTTCTACCGCATGACGGCTTCTACTTCTTTCGCAGTGTGAGCAAGCGGCCCAATCAGATCGACCAGACGCCCGTCGTCGTTCACATAGACCACATCTTCAATGCGAACTCCGATCTGCTCTTCAGGGATGTAGATCCCGGGCTCGATCGTAAAGACATTGCCGCGGTCGAGTGGTTTCGTTGGGTCGTAAGGATCGTGTACATCGATTCCTACGGAGTGTCCAAGTCCGTGGAGGAAGTACTTACCCAGCGGCTCGCCATGCAGATCTTTGCCGTGTGTGTTGATGTAGTCGAAGGCGACTTTATCCAGCGTATCGCTGACGTCGTCTCCACGCTCGTTCACATTGCCCAGGCGCATCTTACCCGCTACGAACGCCGCCGCAGCGGCCTGCTGCGCGCCCAGGACGATCTCATAGATCTCTTTCTGGCGGGCGGTGAAGTGGCCCGTTGCGGGCATGGTGCGCGTGATGTCCGAGGCGTACATCGAGTACTCGCAGGCCGCGTCGATGAGCACGACTTCGCCTGCCTTGATCGTCGCCGCGTTGTCGGAGTAGTGCAGTGTCACGGAGTTGGACCCGGTGCCGACAATGGGCGCATAGCTCTCGCGCTCGCATCCGTGCTTCATTGACTCCGCGATCTCCACACCCGCAATCGTCCGTTCCGTCACCCCAGGTTTGATCGCCTTTATCCCCGCAAGCTGTGCCTTGATGGAGGCGTCACTCGCCTTCTTCAGCAACGCGATCTCAGCGGGGCTCTTCACGCTGCGGAGAGGCATCGTCAACGCGCGCACATCATGCGCCGCCGGTGCTACGTCGTTGCCCATGGAAGCTCCCAGAAAGCGCATGACGGCGTTGCCCGCTTCGAAGTCCGTCTGCCACCAGAACGTCTGCAGCCGCCTGCGATCCGCCTCCGCGAACTGTGCCAGAACGCCGGGCAGCTCACGCATCGGCATTACCGCATCCACACCGGCCTTCGCCGCGGCGTCAGCGGCAGCGGCATCCAGCTTCGCGCCGGTGTACTTTTCCAACACAAAGTTGCGTTCGGGCAGAAAAAGGATCTCGCGATAAAAATGCGCAGGGACCGTGGTCCCGATGCGCGGAAGGACGCTCTCAGGGCCTTCGCCCACGATCACAAGGGCGGCTCCTGGTTCCGTCCAACCCGTGAGGTAATAGAAATCGGAGTCCTGCCGGTAGGGCATGAAGTCCAGCAGGGGTTCTGTGGCGGCAAATAGAACCGCCGCTCCGCCATGCAGGCTCGCAGAGAGTTTGACCCGACGTTCGCGGTATTCATTCTTGGGAACGGAGTCGAGGGCGAGGGCTGAAAGGGAGGAACAGACCAGGACACAGAGCGTAAAAATTCGCAGCATACTCCTCCGTAAAACGGCGCTTCGCAAAGTTAGATTCCCATCGGATACGGCTTCTCGTGCATCTCCTGGCCCACATTCAAGCGATCGAACCGGCCCTGCAGCAGACTCAACGCACCCGTGGTCCAGTAGCCCAGGACGAAGAGCAGAAGGAAGGGAACGGTGAAGTAGTTTTCGCTGCCGATCGCGTACCAGACCGTCCATGCGAAGTAGCAGCCGATGATCAGTTCGATCCAAGGCACGATGCCGAGACGCTTACGGTACTTGTTCGCCTGCGCCTTCTCACCCTTCTTCTCCACGCGATACTTCGGCGTGCGCGCGAAGGCGGTCTTTACGCCGAAGAGCGCTTCCAGCACAGCCTTCGTGTTCGTAATCGTAAGTCCAACACCCAACGCCATGAGGAAGGGAAGATACAGAAACGTCTTGTACCAGGTCTTTGGGTGGAGCTCTTTCTGCGAGACCAAGTAGAAAGACGAGACGGAGAACGTGCTCGCCATGAACAGAGGGAAATCGATCAGCAACATCTGGATCCAACCCTGCCAGCTGCGAATCACCATCGCGGGCATCAG
>JAHFTZ010000031.1:3395-11329 GCA_023265355.1 Terriglobus sp. | reverse complement strand
CTGGGCGCGCGGCCCGCGCGTCGTGGAATGACAGAAATCGGAACGCATTTTGCAGTCGGATGGAATAAAAAGCAGGGAAGCGGTTCAGGTTGGGAGCAGGAACGTGTAATATAGGAAGCGATCGTAGAATTTGATCTGGTCTTCTTGCTTGTTTGGCTTGCCGTACTCGCAGATTATTCCAAGTTGCGTTCGGCGGTACATCGATTTATAAGGAAACAAACAATGACAACGGAAAATGGAACAGTGAAATGGTTCAACGACGCAAAGGGATTCGGCTTCCTCAGCCGCGCTAACGGCGAGGATGTATTCGTACATCACACCGCGATCCAGAGCAACGGCTTCCGTTCGCTCCAAGAGGGTCAGAACGTTCAATTCAACGTCGTCAAGGGCCCCAAGGGCTGGCAGGCAGAGAACGTTCAGGTTGCATAAGCTTTTTAGCTGATAAAGAGGCGGCTCCCATGGAGCCGCCTCTTTACTTTGCTCAAAGACTTTGGCCCAAAAGAAAACCTGCTCCTCAACCGAGGAGCAGGTTTTGTTGCATTTGACCAGAACGACCAGGGAGAGAGTGTTGGGCCACCAGCGCGTTAGCGGTTGATGGCCATGAGTGGGGGAGAGTCCATCGTCGGATCCGTGTTGAGCGCGATGAACCGGTTTGGCGATGCCTGGTAGAAGGTCATCGATCCGGGAAGGAAGGCAAAGCGGCCCGTTGTAGCGTCCGTTACGGTGTAGTTCAGGCTCCGGGGAGTGGCTGACGCAGCGGTCGAAGCGCCTGTGGGGATGGTGGAGATGACCGTTGCAACGCCGGTTCCATCTGCCATGATCATTCCCAGGTTGGCCGCCGCAGTATTGGCCGTCACACTGAGGGCGCCCACCAGGTAGGATCCCTCGAACGCCGCGATGCTCGTCGTCTCGGTCATCTGCGGTTCGAACTTGCCGAGCGCGGCGTAAGACGTGTCCAGGAAGTACCCACGGTTGGCAGCGGTGAGGTACATCGTCCGTGTCTTGGAGGCGGTGGAGGTAAGCGGGAGATCCAGAACGCCGCGACCGTTGGCCGAAACCTGGCAGCTTGCCTGGCCGGTGGACTGTGCTGCGGCGCGGATCGAGTTGATCACGCTGGCATCCGTACCGGCTGAGCTGGCTTTCTTCAGCAGCGTCTCCAGCCCGCCGTTATCGGTATTGGTAACAGCGCAGCGACCGTCGCCACCGGCGGCAACGCGCAGGATCGTCGAAACCGAAGAACCGGCGACCACCTGTGGGCTGACCTTCAGTGCCGAAGCATAGGCCGCCGAGGTGACATAACCGAGGAGCGCACCGGAGAGAGCTGCGTCGCTGAATCCACCCTCGCTCTGGCGCTGGGCCGAACCTGCAAGCAGGATATGAGAGCTGTGATCGGCTTCGGAGAGGATGAATGCCTGCTGCGCATTGAGCATGTAGGCGGCATATTTGGTGGGGTAGGTGTCAGCCGGTGCGCCCGCGAGAGCCAGCGTCAGCTCGACGCGATCATTCAAATCGGCCTTTCCGTACTTGCCTGTGAGGTTTGCCTGGGGAATGTTCGTGGAAGCGATCATCGCGTCGCCCACGCCGGAGCTGATCGAGCCGTTCGGTTCGCCGACGAACTGGCCGACCTGCGCCACCGTGCCGGAGAGCGTGCCTGCCGCGCAGTTTACCTGGCATGGGGTCTCACCCTGCAATCCGAGAGCGAAGCTGCCCGTCATTCCCTGCGCAAGGGTTGTGCGATCCTGCAGAATCATCGAACCAGCTTCTCCGTCCGCAGGAAGCGAAGCGGTCGAAGTTCCGGTGGAAGCGGAGCCTTCGATCGTGTAGGTGTTCGTTGCGGCAATGGTGCCGTCCGTGTTGAAGGTGGAGATGGTGATCAAACCCTGGCGCCTTGCACCGATCATGTAGGTTCCCAGGAAGGAAGATGCGAGGATCGATCCGCTGGTGTTTGTTGTGGTGTGGTGATTGGCATCCAGCTCTCCATCCGTGATGAGGCCGTTGCCGTCGGCGGTAAAGCTTCCAATCGTCGCGCTGCGATATAAGGCGTTGTCCGCAGCCGACTTGTCGATGCTCTGCATCATGAACGCATACGATCCGGCAAGCTGTCCGCTGGCGGGCGTCAGTGGGTAGGTGACAAGAGAGAGGAACGAAGGCTGAATGGTCTGGACTGCATCTTCCGAGTCGGTGACCTGGAGTGTGAAGGACGTCGCACCCGCATCCGTCGGCGTGCCTGCGATCACGCCATCCTGCGAGAGATTCAGGCCCTTGGCCAGGTTTCCCGAGGCAAGCGAGAAGTGATAAGGAGCAACCCCACCCGAGATCTGGATGGCCTGCGAGTAGGCCGCGTCCTTGACCGGGTTAGGAAGGCTCGCCGTCAGAACCTTCAGGGGCGTCGCTCTCACCTTGAGAACGACCGGTGCCTGAAGGCTGTCCGCGTTGTCGTCCGTTGCCGCGAGGGTGAAGCTTGCGCTACCCGCCACCGTAGGCGTTCCGGAGAAGGAGCAGGTGTTGGGGTCGAAGCTGAGGCCCGCGGGAATCGCACCAGCCGCGATCTGGCAGACAACGCTACCGATGGCGCCGAGGATCTTGACCTGCGCGGTATAGGCCTTGTTCACCGTGGGTGTAGGAAGCGATGTGCTGTCCATGCTCAGGACCGACTGCAACGGCAGCGTAACCTGAGCCGTTGCCTGCTGTACGGGTGCGCTCGCATCGGAGACGGCAATCGTTCCGGCAAACTTCGTCGCAGCTTCAGGAGTTCCCTTGATCGCGCAACCGTTGAGCTGCAGACCTTTGGGCAGCGTGCCGGTCTGTACCGAGCAGATATAAGGAGCCGTTCCGCCCGTGACGGCAATCGCAGCACTGTAGGGCTCGTTGATCGTAGCCGTCGGCAGCGTCGAAGAGCGGATAGCGAGGGTGATGGCAAGCGGCGCTGTGGGAGACGTCGGGCCAGTTGCTGAAGTCGCGGTAGAAGCGGATTTGGGAGCAATACCGCTACCGCATCCGACGAGCGCGAGTGTGGCAATGAGACAAAGAGGCTTGAGCCAACCGTCGCGCCTGGTGATCGTTCCTTCGAATTGATCCCGTTTGCTTATCAAGTAGTTCATGCTGCCTCCGTGTCGTACGTCGCCCAGGTGCAGAGCGTTTTTGAAACAAGACTTCCCCGGTGCGCCAGGCGCACTTTTCTGCGATATGCCATTCGTGATCGGGGGTCCTAGCAGAAGGGAAAATCAATCCCGCGATTGACTGAAGTGTAGGGAGCAGGGTGATTTCAGCAACTCCCACATTTGGGCCAGAGAGTGGTACTTATTTGCCACTATTGCCCTGAACGATTCCCTGATTTACGGAATAAAGGAGGAAATATTGGAAAATATGCAATAAATTCCACATATTCGCATGTTCTATGTATGTTTCCTTTTTGCGCAATACTTTGCACTATAGAGGTGCTTAAACAATATCCAGATAAATAACGGGGCAAATCACCAGAATTAGAAAGGGATTATTTGTAAATCAAAGAAAGATGGGCTATCCACAGGCTCAGGTGGGCCATCCCATGGAGTTGAGTGCGAAGAAAGCACGCAAGGCCGATCTGTAAAAAATATGGCTCGCGTGGTCCCAGAACTTAGCTCGCGCTCGAGTTAGCCTCTATGGAAATCAGGTTGCCAGGCAAAAACGTCTGTCGCTGAGCACGTATTGACAGAGCAGCACAGATGCAACTGCCGGAAGGACTGAGTCCCTCCAGCCAAAGTTCCCCACTGGTGACGCGTCATGCTGAGGACCACCGATCGGAATACAGAAACTGCGACGAACCATGCAGCAGGCATCATCTCTGCAGCATTCGTCACCATGCTTATTTTGGGAGCAATTCTTCTCAGTCTGACAGCCGTAGGAGATTACCTACGGGTGCGCTCAGCCTCGATGGGCGGACAATCGCGCGATGCAAAGGAAGACGGCTTTGTCTTTGCCGCAGCGATCGACCATCGAATCCGCAGAGCGGAGATTGCCGCCGGGAGTGAACAGATTCTTGATCTTGCGCGTGTCCCCCGAGAAACCGCCAGGGCGCTTACGACGGAGACCAGTAAACAGTCCATAGCCTTTCTCTATGCAAAGGGGTTTAACTCCATCGCCATCGTTCGTCCGGATGGGATCGTCATTGAAAGTGGCGCGCCTCTGCCTCCGTCCACGGTGAGCCTTGCAGGCAAGACTGGCACGTCCTTCCGCCTGCTTTGGAAGAACCGCTTCTATATCGAAACCCGGCATGAGCTGAAGAGCGGCGAGGGTGAGTTCCTGGGTACGATGGTCGCCCAGCAACCCGTTCCCACCTTGGATGAGATCTTCCGGCTGGACCCCGCCAACGGCAGGACGCATGACATGATGCTCTGCGGTCCGGTCTCTTCCGGAGCCATGTGCCTTGCCAGCCGTTCGCAGAACGTTCCCTTCGTGCTTGCGGATGCTTCGGATCAGAGGCTCCAGTTGATCCGGAGCGCCTTTGTTGGCAAAACCTCCACGGTGTACTGGGCTGGAACCTCCGCTGGAAGAATGCTCGTCTCGTCCATTCCGGTGGGCAACACCGGTCTGGCGCTGGCGAAGACCATCGCCGTCTGGGAGACGCTCGTTCCGTTTTACTTCGAGGTGGGTGGGATCGCCCTTGTTGTTTTGGCCCTCCTTGGCCTTTCCTGGCCCCTGCTCACACGCGCGGTCCGTCCCCTGGTCGATACGCTGATCCTTGAAAAAGAGCGTTCAAGCCAGAACGAGCAGCGATTTATTGCGGCGATGGAAAGCAGTCCAAGCGCTGTCTATCTCCTGGACAGTATCCGCAACGACCGAAACGAGATCGTTGATTTCCGTTTCGTCTACCTGAATCGCCACGCCGAAAAACTCATTCATCGGACATCCGCAGACGTCCTCGGTAAACGGCTCTGCACGGAGATTCCGGTCAACCGGACCGCCGGGTTCTTCGACAAATACAGAAGGGTTGTGGAGAGCGGTATCCCTCTTAATGAAGAGGCCCCCGTCTCTAGTGACGATGTCGATGCCACCTGGCTCCACTTCCAGGGCGTCCGCCTGGGGGACGGCGTCGCGATTACCACGACGGATATCAGTCTGCGGAAGCATATGGAGATTCAACTGGAGAAAGCTCTTGGCTTTGCCCAGGCAGTCATCGACGCTTCGCCCTTCAGCACTATCGTGACCGACCTGGAAGGCAATATCGTGGCCGTAAATCCCGCTACGGAGCGGATGCTTTGGTACACCAAGGCCGAGATGGTGGGGAAGATGACCCCCCTTTCCCTTCACGATCCCGTCGAGCTTAAGTTACGTGCCGCGGAGCTCTCCGCAGGGATGGGTGTCACTGTGCAGGCGAACTTGGAAGTCTTTATCGTGGGACCGAGAAAGGGAATGGCCGAGGAGAACGAATGGACCTATATCAGGAAAGATGGCTCCCGGCTTCCCGTGCAACTCACTGTGACTGCACTGACCGATGAGTATGGCCACGAAACGGGCTATATGGGTATCGCCTACGACATTACCGAACGAAAGCGACAGCAGGACTATATCTCCCACCTGGCTCACCACGATGCGTTGACGGGATTGCCAACCCGCATCCTCTTTAAAGACAGGGTCGATGTTGCTCTTGCCCGGGTGCAGAGATACGGCGGTAAATGCGCCCTGATGCTCATCGATCTCGACAACTTCAAAGACATCAACGATTCCCTGGGGCACCACGCCGGGGATGAAGTCCTGATCGCCATTGCGCAAAGGCTGAAGGACGTTCTGCGCGCCACGGATACCGTCTGCCGCATGGGCGGCGATGAGTTTACGGTACTTGTCGATCACATTACCTCGGAAGAGGATGCGACGACTGCCGCAGTCAAGGTGTTGGAGGCACTCTCCAGGCCGATCCAGATTGGGGGCGATCTTTTGCCGATCTCGGCGAGCATCGGTGTCAGCGTCTATCCCGAAGGTGGAGCAACGTCGGCCAATCTTCTCAAGAACGCCGACGCGGCGATGTACTACGCCAAGGAATCCGGGAAACAGGGCTATTGCCTCTACACACAAGGTCTGGCGGACGCCACCACGAAAAAACTCCAGACGGAGATGGCTCTCAAAAAGGCGATGAAGTTACAGGAGTTCTTCGTCGTGTATCAGCCCCAGGTGGCACTCGCGAATGACGCCGTCATCGGCGTCGAGGCGCTGGCGCGATGGACAAGCGAAAAGCTCGGAGTCGTTGCTCCCGGCGACTTTATCCCCATTGCAGAACAGTGTGGCGTCATCGCACCTCTCGGAGAGTGGGTTCTTCGAACCGCCTGCACGGAGATCAAAAGCATCTCCGAAGCACTAGGCAGACCGCTCCGGCTGGCGGTGAATGTCTCTCCCCGTCAACTGGAGCGGGACGGCTTCGCGGCGAGGGTGGCCTTGATTCTCGCGGAGACTCTCTTCCCTGCGGATCTGTTGGAGATTGAGATCACGGAAGGGGTTTTGATGAGCGAATCCATGCCGGTCTGGGAGGCCCTCAAGGACCTTCAGTCTCAGGGCGTCCGAATGGCCATCGACGACTTCGGCACGGGCTTTTCGAATATCTCTTACCTGCTCAAGCTCTCTGTGAACCAGATCAAGATCGATCGCAGCTTCATCACGAACCTGGAAGACGATCCCGGCTGCGATGCGGTCGTGGGTTCCCTGATCGGGATGGCCAACACCCTCGGCGTGACGGTCGTGGCGGAGGGTGTGGAGACCCAGGGCCAGGGCGACATCCTGCGCGCGAAGGGATGCAACGAAGCGCAGGGCTACTTCTTCCATCGGCCAATGGGCGTCGCGGATTTGAAGAGGGTCTTGCAGAGGAGCGAAGTGGGCGCTTAGGCTTCACAAGCCTGGTCTAAGGAAACAACAGCAGATCCCTCCGCTTCGGTCGGGATGACAAAGAATCTACGAATGCGACTGTCCTAGTGCGAGTGCAGCGCGACCAGATCCGCCCTTAGCGGCACACCGCGCGAAAGCGAAATATGAAGCACAGCCTCAAAGGGTTTTGACGATCCGTCTGCTTCTCCGGCCTTCTCCAGCAGCGTGGCCGCGCCGTGCGGCGAAGCGGCATACTCTACCGCAGACTGCGTTCCGTTCGTCGTCAGACCGGCGAAGACGGCGATGCGCCGACTGGTGTCGATTCCCGGGATCATGGCCACAAGGGCAAACTCCTCATTCGCCGAAGACGGAATAAAGGCTGCAGGTTCGCCCGTTCGCGGGTGGAGGTTCGCGATATAGCCGGTGTGCTGCGCGTTCAGATTGATGGTGAAGTCTGCCGTCGCGGGCAGATCGTGCAGAGCACCGTTCTGGCTCGGAGCTCCCATGAAGATCAGATTGCGGAGCTTGGCTTCGTCCCACGTCACCAGGCGGCTGCGTTTGAGCACAAAATCCGACCCGCGTCGGTCGAAGAGCTGACTGAGAATGCGCGCCGCGACGACTTCTCCTGTGCCTGTGTAAGTCTCGTCCAGGATGCGGTTTGCGGCGACCTGGGACTCAGGGGTATCGGGCTGAACGAGCTTCAACCCTTCATCGGGCGTTCCACTGAAGATCGGATTGCTGTAGATGACGAGCGCCGGATCTGCGCTTTTGAGGAAGGGTTTCCACAGGCGATCCACAGCCGTGGGACGGATGGTCGGTCGACGCCTGCCTATAAGTACGCCCGCCAGCAATCCCACCGTCAGCAGAAAGATGGCAACGAGCGCGCTCATGGAGCGGCGAAATACCCTTCGCGACAGAGTGAAACGCGTGTCGATCCCAGCAGAATCTTCCGAAGTGTGAGCCTGGGCCTCCGACGGTGCAGTGGCCAGAGGAGTATGAACGGCGGCATCGATATGCCCGTTGGAGGCCAGAAGGATCGTCGGTTCGATGAGCTCACTCGCCGGCGCTAACCTGTGAGAATGCTCCGAAGGGTGGAAGACAGG
>JAHFTZ010000031.1:0-3383 GCA_023265355.1 Terriglobus sp. | reverse complement strand
TCGTGCTCGCCTTCTGCGGCAAAGTACGCCGTCAACTTGAGGCGCAGAAGACGTGCCTGCGAGCGGACGATGGAATCATCGCTGGAGTTATAGCCCGCCATGCGATGGAAGACATTCACACCAATCTGCTGCTCGGTGGCCTCCTCCGGGGCATCCCGTAGGCAGCAATCCACGACATAAAGGAAGAATTCGCACAGCTTGGGCGAGCCACTGAGGTGCGAGCTGGTGACGATCCGGCGCGTCAATGCTGCACGTGGGTCATCCAGGGTGTTGAGCGTTTCATATGAAGCACTTACAGAGAGCATTCGACCTTCACTTCCCACCATTTCACATACGGTTCACCCGTGAAATCCAAGCCTGCACCGTGAATACGGTGACAGTGATTGGATGCGCACCGCATTGTTTGGTGTCACTCTGAGATGGATTCTTCCCAAGGGTGGCCTTTAGGAGACCAGAATGTTTAAGTATATGAAAACAGCCCGCTCGTGGCTGAGCGCTATGACGCTAGCCCTGACGGTTCTAGTCGGCGTCGGCCATGGATCTGCACAGGCGATCTTTGGCGCACTCTATGGAACGGCGACCGATTCGACCGGGGCAGCGATCCCAAACGCGACCGTAACCATCACGGACCAGCAAAAGGGCATCAGCCGGACGGTCCAGACGAACGCCGATGGCGCATGGACAGCCGATCATCTGATCCCGGACACCTATACGGTCAAGATCGAGTCGGGATCCTTTGCACCTGCGACCACGACGGACATCATCGTCCACGCCGACGCCTCCCAGCAGGTGGACCAGGTTCTGCAGGTTGCAGGCAGCAATACCACGGTTTCGGTCTCTGCCGGGGATGTTCCGGCTCTGAAGACCGATCGTGCGGATGTGGCCCAGATCATGGATGAGCGGGCGGTGCAAAATCTCCCCAACTTCACCCGCAATCTGACCCAGTTTGCCCTGCTCACGCCGGGCATGCAGCACTCCAGCTTCAACATCGCCGGTCCGGAGAATCCACAGGGCGGCATTCAACTGAACTCGAACGGCTCCAACTACGGCGAGCAGGGCTTCATCCTGGACGGTACGGACAATCGCGACCCCATCCTTGGAATCATCGTGATCAACCCCACCCTGGACTCCATCGCTGAGACGAAGTTCACCACACAGAACTACGACGCCGAGTTTGGCGGAGCAGCGGGTGGCATCATTAATGTCACGACAAAGTCCGGCGGAAACAAGTTTCACGGAGATGCCTTCTGGTTTCGCCACAGCGATGCGTTCTACGCCCGCAATCCCTTTACCCAGTACCAGCCGGACCCGGTCACGGGAAAGACGATCCCCAGCG
Source organism: Terriglobus sp. (assembly GCA_023265355.1). GTDB lineage: Bacteria > Acidobacteriota > Terriglobia > Terriglobales > Acidobacteriaceae > Terriglobus. The sequence goes on along the minus strand of JAHFTZ010000031.1, from coordinate 2,047 downwards.
AGCTTTATAGCCAGTTCGGCGGTTCGATCAGCGGTCCCATCATTAAGGACAAGACGTTCTTCTTCCTGGACTACCAGGGGCTTCGCCGCCGCGTTGGCAACAGTCTGCTGCAGAACGTTCCTACCGCACAGGTACGGAACACCTGCATCACCGGCAACGGGACCTGCGATCTGAGCCAGTACACGACGGGAAATCTGCGCAATCCTATCACTGGACAGACGTACGCCAGCAACCAGATTCCGACGGCTGCACTCTCGCCCCAGGCGCGCGCGATCCTGGCGGGCCTTCCTGCGCCGAATACGACTGGCGTCGGCACGACGAACAACTATGTCGCTTCCGGCAACGGACGCGTCGATGGCGACCAGGCCGACATCCGTCTGGATCACCAGATGAGCGACAAGCTGCATCTCTTCGGTCGCTATGACTACGCTCTCTTCCGCCTCGTCGGTATACCGATCTTCGGGGCTGCGGGCGGTGCGGGTTTTGGCATTGGCGGAACTTCGGGATTCACCGTCACGCAGAACCAGAGCGCCACGCTGGGCTTTGACTATGCCGTGACACCCACTCTGCTCACCGATCTGCGTGGCGGCTTCCTGAGCTATCACGTAGCGGAGAACAAGTACGACGCGGGCGCTGCGCCTGCGGCGGCTGCCGGGATTCCGAACCTGAACGTGAATGGAGATACCTCGGGTTCGCCGACGTATAACTTCAACGAGAGCGGTATCAGCGGTTTTGGTAACCAGGGTTGCAACTGCCCTCTGCTTCAGAGCGAGCAGGTCTTCCAACTCGTGAACAACTGGACCAAGGTCTGGGGCAATCACACGGTGAAGTTCGGTGGCGATCTTCGCTATGCAAAGAACGTTCGCAACGCCAGCGATTCCAACCGCGCTGGCCAATTCGTCTTCGCGGGTAGCAGCACGGCAACACCCACCAGCTCGGGGCTTGACCTGGCTTCGGCGCTCTTCGGCGCAGCGGCTACCTTCCAGCGCTTTGATGTTTTCGTCAACGATCAGTACAGCTACCAGAAGCGCGGTGCGTTCTATGCGCAGGACTCGTGGCGCGTGACGCAGAAGTTCCAGCTCAACTACGGTGTCCGCTGGGATGTGATCTTCCCGGAGACGGTCAACGGCGCAGGACACGGCGGATTCGCTTCGCTCGAAACAGGCGGCATCCGCGTCGCGGGCGTTGGTCCCTTCGCGACCAACGGCAACCAGAGGATGGATTACACCAACCTCGCCGGACGCGTCGGCTTCACCTATCAGGTTCACCCCAACACGGTGATCCGTGGTGGCGTGGGTACGGTGTATGACACGATCGGTTACTTCGGCACGATCTACGGCAGCATCCTTTCGCACAACCTGCCAGTGCAGGCGAACGAGAGCCTCTCGAACGTCGGTGCCGTCGGTGGTTTTGTCACCACACTGGCCGCTCCTCCCGTGCGTCCGACGTCACTGCCTATACCGTCGAGCGGCATCATCCCCTTCCAGGATGCGTACGGTCAGCAGTTCCGCCCCGAGCGGATTCAGCTGCCGAAGGTGGACCAGTTCAACCTCACCATTCAGCAGCAGTTCGGCAGCAACCTTACAGCGGAGATCGCGTACGTCGGCAACGTCGGCGAGCGCGTCTATCCGGGTGAGACCTACGGCTACGATCTCAACCAGCCGACGCTACCTACCAATGTGACTACCTTCCGCAACGGTACGGATACGCAGGCCTCGCGTCGTCCCTTCAATGGCAAGTTCGTCGGCACGTACAACGGCGCGGCAACCATCTGCTGCAGTAATAGCATGACGTCGGCTGCACCGTCTGGCCGCGCGAACTATCACTCGTTGCAGACGAAGATCGACAAGCGCTTCTCGCACGGTCTGAGCTTCAACGCCAACTACACCTGGTCGAAGGCGATGAACTATGCCAGCGACGCGGCCTTCACCAACTACCGTCAGTTCAGCTACGGTCGCAACGACACCAATCGCGCACAGGTCTTCGTGGTGAGCGGCGTCTACGATCTGCCCTTCGGTAAGGGGCGCATGTTTGCGGCGAACTCGAA
>JAHFTZ010000030.1 GCA_023265355.1 Terriglobus sp. | reverse complement strand
ACCGCCCTTTGCAGCGAGTTTCTTCAGCAAGGCGTCCGGCATGTTTCTTGGGATGTTGTTCACAACGCGGAGACCGTGATGTGTAGCGACAACGGGAACATCACTGACATCAATCGCCTGCGAGATCGTCTCATCCGAAGAATGAGAAACGTTGATGACCATACCCAGCCGGTTCATCTCGCGAATCACATCACGCCCATGGTCGTTCAGACCGTTCGATTTCGGCGCTGAGCAGCATGAGTCTGCATAGTTCTGGTTCCAGTTGTGTGCGGAGAGTTGTGCCGAGCGAAGACCAAGCGCGTACAGTTCGCGGAGAACGCCAAGGTCGCCGTCAAGATCGTAACTGCCTTCGAGATCGAGCACCGCGGCCATCTTTCCTTTGGCGCGGATACGTCGAATGTCGCTTGCGTTCAGCGCGAGCTCCACATGCTCGTGGTTCATCTCCAACTGCCTAAGTGCGTGATCGATCCGTCGCAATGCCTGCTTGGTCTCGAAACGTCCGGGGTAATACTCCTCGGGTGTGAAGACCGAAAGGAAGAACGCGCTCACACCTCCTTCACGCGCGCGAGGAAGATCCCACTGGCCGATCGTCGTTCGTGTTCCCATACTTCCACCGTGATAGAACTCGCGGTCCAGCGCATGCACGTGGCCATCGAAGATCAGAGCGCGCTTGTGCACGGCCATGGCGCGCGCAGAGATCTCAGGTGCGGAGGGTTCAGCGCTCCACGAAGCGGTGCTCAATAGCGAAGGCGCGACAGCGGCGTATCGAAGGAAACGGCGGCGAGTAAGCATGGCTTCTTGGAGTGTACGACCTGTGGCATGCCCTGCACGTAGGACAAAGCTCATATGTGCTTCGTTATGCGGCCTCTGTATACTCCGTCGCAAAGCAAACATCCAGAAGAGGTTCTGTCCATGGCAGAAACAACACCGAAGCGCCCGCAGCTTGCAGCCGTGGTGACCGCCTACAAGCGAATGCTGCACCCGCAACACATCGTGGATCGTTTTCTTGATGGGTATGGTTTGAACGGGGCCTATCACTATCCCGAGATGGACCTGGTCTCGCTCTATGTAGATCAGCGCGATGGCGAAGGTGACCTGACACAGGAACGCTCAGGCCGTCATCCAAAGCTGAGAATCGCGACTTCCATCGAGGACGCTTTGACTCTCGGCACAGGCAAGCTCGCGGTGGATGGCGTAGTGGTCGTCGGAGAGCATGGTAACTATCCACTCAGTCCCGAAGGCATCACCATGCACCCTCACTATGAGTTCTTCGAGAAGATCACGGCTGTCTTTCGCGCCAGCGGGCGCGCCGTTCCTTACTTCAATGACAAAGAGCTCTCGTGGAAGTGGGACTGGTGCAAGAAGATGGTTGCGGTTTCAAAGGAACTCAAATTTCCTTTTCAAGGCGGATCCAGCCTCGCGGTCACATGGAGAGTGCCCTCCGTCGAGTTTCCGAATGGCGTCACGGTCAAAGAAGCGATCTCTATCGGATATGGCGGGATGGGGAGCTATGACTTCCATGGTCTGGAGACGCTGCAGTGCATGGTGGAGCGGCGCAAAGGCGGTGAGTCCGGTGTCGAATGGCTGCAGACGTATCGCGGAGACAACTTCTGGAAGGCGTACGAGAGCGGTGTCTGGTCGCAAAAGCTGGTCAGGGCAGCGCTCAGTCGCAGCGCTACATTGCGGGCCGCTGTTCCGACGTTCACAGATATGCTTCCAACGGTCGAGCAGATGAAGACGATCGTGCCCAACCCGGTGGCGTATCACTATCAACATCGCGATGGCCTGAAGAGCACGATGCTGCTCCTCGGTGGCATGGTGCGAGACTTTACCTTTGCTGCTCAGATCGACGGACAGGCGAAACCTTTTTCAACGCAGATGTATCTGCCCATGCCGGATGGACGCACTACCCTGGCAAGCTTCTTCACACCGCTGGTTTATAACGCGGAGAAGATGTTCCTCACGGGCAAGGCACAGTATCCTGTGGAACGGACGCTTCTGACGAGCGGCCTTCTGATCGCCGGTGTCGAAAGTGAAGCCAAAGGCAAGCGCATCGAGACGCCCGAGTTGGCCACCATAACGTATCAACCCTACCCCGAATCCTCGTACTGGAGAAGCTGATGCTGACCCGCCGTCGTTTTGTAGGTTATTCCGCTCTGTCGTCTGCTCTGTTCGCAAACAGTCCACTGCTTCGTTCTGCCTTCGGCCAGGAGAAGGGCAAAGGCCCGCTGCGTCTGGCGATCCTTGGCAGCGTCTATCGCGAAGGCTCCGCTCTACAGACGATCGCAGACCGCTTCATGGTGGGTTATCCCTTCGAAGGCGATTGGCACATGCCGGAGGTGAAGGTCGTCTCGCTCTACGTCGATCAACGTATCCGTAAAGCGGAGGCGGGACCCAATGAATTCCAAAAGGCAATGTCCGGGAATCTGAAGGCCGCGTGGCTGCGCCCAACGCCCGGCGTTCCTGCGCTTCATGACGATCAGCGCCGCGTGGGCGAGAAGAAAGCGCCCGCCGCTCCGCCGCCACCGCCGCTGGTCCCACGTCTCGAAGAGCTTGGACCGATGAGCGATCTCAGCGCGGCGCGCGCCAAGCAGTTTGGATTTCGCCTCTGCCGCAATATTCCCGAAGCTCTGCGTTGTGGCAGTAATCGTTTGGCCGTGGATGCCGTCCTGACGATCATCGAAGATGACGAGTACCCGCGCAACGACAGGGGAGAGATCCTTCTTCCGAACTTCGATTTCTTCCAGCAATGTGCCCAGGTCTTTGAGACAGATGGCCGCTCGGTTCCTTACTTCAACCATAGGCAGCTTTCCTTTAGCTACACCGAAGCGCAGAGCATGGTTAAGACCGCGGAGCGTCTCAAGTTTCCGCTTCTTGCAGGCGCCTCGATGCCTGTGACATGGCGTCTTCCGGATACCGATATCCCCTTCGGAGCGAAGGTGCAGGAAGCGGTCATGGTCGGCGTGGGCAACTTGCAGGGCACAGGCTTTGACGCGCTTGAGGCGATGCAGTGCATGCTGGAGCGCCGCAAGGGTGGAGAGACCGGTGTGAAGTCTGTACAGCTGCTCGAAGGCGATGATGTCTGGGCGGCGGCCACGGCAGGGCGCTGGTCTAAAGATCTCCTTAGCTCAGCGCTCTCACGTAGCGACACACCCCTTGGCCTCACCTGGCTCGACGGTCGCACACAGGACCTCACCGCTCCCGGCCTATTGCCCCAACTGGTCAAGGATCCTGCCGCAGTCTGCGTTGAGTACACCGATGGCACACGCGGAACGATGCTCTTGCTGAATGGCGCGATCAGAGACTTCAATATCGCTGCACGCGTGACGGGCCACGGCATCGTCTCCACCCAGTTCTTCATGACGCCAGCGCCAAACGAGACGCACTCCGCGTGCCTCGCGGAGAAGATCGAGCAGATGTTGCAGACACGCAGCGCTCCCTATTCCATCCAGCGCACACTGCTGACCACCGGCATCCTGGAGGCGAGCTTTCATTCAAAGCACCGCATGAATGAGCGTATGGATACTCCGCAACTTGCGATCAGTTATCAAGCTCCCTCGGAGTCGCAATATTCCAGGACATAACGAGACCGGGTGCCCCATGTCCCGCTGTTGGACATGGGGCATGCTTTGGCGTTGTGTTCGCTGTTCTTCATGGCTACACTCGTATCGCTCCTTAGAGGAGCCTCAGGAGCGTCATGAACCGTCGCAACTTCGCTCAGTTGATTGCGGCAACCGCACTGGAAGGAACTTTCTTTCGTGCAGTAGCCCAGGTAGCAAAACCCTCAGCCCCTGCTAACCGGTTCTCGTGCGAAATTGCGATGCTCAAAGTGGACTCGTATGAACGTTGTATCGAGATCGTCGCCGAAGCAGGCTATCAAGGTGTAGAGCTGATCAGTTTCTTCCAGAAATGGACGCCCGAAGAGCAGCGTCGCATGATGGCGAAGATGCGCTCCTCAGGTGTGATGATCGATATGCTCAGCGGCCTGCAGGCCAGTTTCGCCATTCCTGACCAAACGGAAGAGTTCGTGTCGCGCGTGACAGCTCACTGCCATGTGGCGAACGGGCTTGAATGTCCGCAGATCAACATCAAGTCCGGCAAGAGACTTGATATCGATCCAAAGCTGCAGTTCGCCGCCGCTGTGGACAACCTGAAGCGAGCCTCCGATGTAGCCGAAAAAAATGGAATCAACATCGTGATTGAACCGATCGATCTGCTTGAAAATCCCACGATCTTCCTGACGTCCGTGAAGGAAGGATTCGAGATCGTGCGTGCGGTCAATAGGCCCAACGTCAAAGTGTTGTACGACTTCTATCATGAGCAACGCGGCGCCGGGAACCTGATCGAGAAACTAGAAGCGAACATTCAATGGGTGGGTCTGGTCCATATCGCGGACGTTCCCGGCCGCAATGAGGCCGGGACGGGCGAGATCAATTACACGAATATCTATCGCAGTCTCGGGAGATTGCATTACAGCGGCTTCATCGCGATGGAATACGCCCCAACCACTGATCCCGTTGCCTCGCTGAGAAAGTCGAGGATAGAAGCGCAGCAGGGAATTGCGGAGGGTCGACGGTCGTGACAGGCGCGATACGCCAGCATCTAACAGCCAATGAGCAAAGCTTCAAAACGTAGTGCCGGTCTGCTGATGTATCGAAAGCGTAAGGACGGGCTGGAGGTTTTTCTGGTTCACCCCGGAGGCCCATTCTGGGCCAACAAGGATGAGGGTGTCTGGACAATTCCCAAAGGGGAGTATGAGCCGGATGAGGAACCTCTTGCGGCCGCACAGCGCGAGTTCCGCGAAGAGACCGGTTTCATCGCAACCGGGGATTTCATGGAACTCGGTTCGATTCGCCAGAAGAGCGGAAAGGTTGTGATCGCTTGGGCATTCGAAGGCGACTGTGACCCGACACAACTCAAGAGCAACACCTGCAAAGTGGAATGGCCTCCGAGATCGGGCAAGCGGCTGGAAATCCCAGAGGTCGATCGTGGCTCATGGTTTTCATCACATCGCGCGAGAATCTACATAAGACCGGAGCAGATTCCCCTCCTGGATACGTTGGAAGCTCGAATCATCCCACGTGCTTAGCCCAGATCACTGGGCAAGTGCCTCACGGTGCGCGCAGAACAATCCCCAACATAATGGCTCGACCAAGGCCGAGCCGAAGGAAGGGAAACGATGACCACCTCTCTTCTGGCTGCGGCCGAGACATGGGACAACGGCAAACCGCTGCGTGAGCCGACGGCAGCCGACGTGCCCCCTCTCCGCCGATCACTTTTGCTACTTCCCTGGCGCGATCCGTGCGCAACAAGGCGGTATCTCGGAGATCGATCACGACACGGTGGCCTACCACGTCCATGAACCACTCGGCGTCATCGGGCAGATCATCCCGTGGAACTTTCCGCTTTTCATGGCTGCATGGAAAGTGCCCCCGGCTCTCGCTGCGGGCAATTGTGTCGTGCTGAAGCCTGCAGAGCAGACGCCGGTTTCGATCCTCATTTTGATGGAGTTGATTGCGGATCTGCTGCCCAATGGTGTTCTCAATATTGTTAACGGCTTCGGTCGCGAAGTCGGTCAGGCGCTCGCCACCAATCCTCGCATCACCAAGGTGGCGTTCACCGGTTCCACCGTGACGGACGAACTCAAGGCCGCCCATGGGCCGCTGATGTTCTAGCAGTTAGGCGGATGCTGCGAGGGAAGCGCGCCGATGTGCTTTCCTCTGGGAGAGTTTCGCATCGGAAGCACGACGTGCAACCCGGGTAGATCGCAGGATCGCCCTTCTACCTCTCCGCGCCGCAGTTTGAATGCTGGACACACGCAACCTATCATCAATGTGGTTCCGGGATTCGGCGCGGCGTTCTCACTCGAAGGCCCCGGCGGTCTTCAGTTTCTTACAAGGTCTCACATATTTACCGACGAAGAAATTGCAGCTCTCCGTTTAGCAGGCCGCATTTAACTCCTATCTCAGAAGAATTTGAAGACCCTCGCGTCTCGATCCGGAGGTGACCTTCACTGCTCCTCCGTCTACGTCCAACGAAGCGGGACGTCCCGCAATCTCTGCCTTCTTTTCTTTTGGACTCCAGCCAAGCACTTCGAAGCGATAGCTATTCCACCAGGGCTTGTACTGTCCTTCCTGGGGAAGCACGGTGATCCGAAGCGATACGTCCGCTTGCTGCGCGCATGCGAAGTGGATGCGTGCATACTGGCCTTTGCGGTAGTCAAAGCTTTTGCCGTCGTCCGTATAGACTTCTCCGGCGCATGGCTCATTTACATCGCTTGCAAGATAGATGCGAATGGTGAGAGGTCCTTGCGGAAGCTCATCAGAATTTTGTGTGAGTGGTGCCAGAGGGATGATGCTGCCTCCCCTGACGTATACCGGAAGCGCCTCCAGGGTAGGCGTAACCATGAGAGGCTTCTCCTGCGTCAGCTTGTCTCGCTGCTCCAGATCGAGAGTCTGCAGCTGCCGGTTCCGCTCGTAGCGCTCGCCGCTCCAATAGTCGTACCAGGTGCCGGGCGGGAGATGTACTTCATAACTCGCTACCTCTTCAGGTGAGGGATTGGGAGCGACGAGGATGTGTCGACCGAAGAGGAACTCACCGCCACCGGTGTCGAGGTCCATCGCGCGGCCATTCGCGTTGGCGTGTGGAAACTCAAGGAAGAGAGGCTGCATGATGGGTAGGCCGTCGTGTGAGGTCTCCTCTGCCACTGTGTAGAGATAGGGCATCAGGCGATACCGCTCTTCGATGTAGCGCTTTCGGATGGCCTCATGCACAGGCCCATCCACCCATACCTCGTGCGGGCGCGTTCCCTTGGCCGCGTGATCGCGATCGATCGGCTGAAACGCTGCTATTTCTATCCACTTTGTCAGCAGGTAGGGAGACGGAGATCCTGCGAACCCGCCCACATCGGCTCCGGACATGGAGAAGCCGCTAAGACCCAGGTTCACAATCTGGGGAACACTCATCCGGAGATGGTTCCACGTGGAACTGTTATCGCCCGTCCATGTTGCTGCATAGCGCTGACCACCTGCGTAGCTCGCGCGCGTCAGCACGAAGGGACGCTCATTGGGCCGCACTGCCAGAAGACCCTCGTAGGTGCCGCGCGAGTTTTCCATTCCGTAGACGTTGTGGATCTCCGCGTGGGTCGCAGTCCTCTGGGCAAATCCTGGCTCGTGAATACGGTGCTGCACGTTGTCCGGCATGGTCTTGCTGGGAACGCCAAAAACGGCTGGTTCATTCATGTCGTTCCAGAAACCAGCTACGCCCATGTACGCGAAATCTTTGTAGAGCGTGCCCCACCACGCACGTGTTGTGGCCTGCGTGAAGTCGGGGAAGACGGACGGCCCTGGCCACACCTCTCCAACGAAGGTCGAACCATCTGGATTCTTCACGAACTGGTCACCAGCGGTGCCACTGTCATAGGGAGTGTAGCCAGCGTTCGGCACGCGAGCGACATGCAGATCTGTGATGACCACGAGATGGAAGTGGTCCTGCGCAAGTTGCTTCACCATCTCACTGAAGTGAGGGTAGTGCTCGTCGTCGACGGTGAAGGGGCGGTTCTTCTTCTGGAAGTCGATGTCCAGGTAGAGCGCGTCACTCGGAATTTTGTCTGCGCGGAGACGCTTCGCGACTGCCATCAATTCGGAAGCGGGATAGTAGCTATAGCGTGACTGCTGGAACCCGAGCGACCACAGAGGCGGAAGCGGCGTCGGGCCAGTCAGCCAGGCGTAGGCGCTCACGACCTGCTTTGGCTCCGGACCATAGAGCAGGTAGTAGTCAATGGGGCCGTCGGGAGCTCCAAAGGAGATCTGGTTTGGATTCTCTCGCCCGAAATCGAAGGAGCTTCTCCAGGTGTTATCCACGAGGACGCCCACAGCGCTTCCGCTCTTGAAGTCGATGAAGAAGGGAATGCTTTTATAGATGGGATCCGTCGACTCCTGCCAACCGAAGGTGTCCGTATTCCACATGGCGAAGGATTGACCGCTGCGATCAAGGGGGCCGGGTTTGTCGCCAAGGCCGAAGAAGCTGTCCTCTGGCGTACGCTGCTTGCGCACGCGAAATCGTTCGCCCTGCCAACTCACGGGCTCGGCATCCTTCTGCAAAACTTTTCCGTCGAGGTCGGCAACGGTCAGCGTCAGGTCGGGGCCGATGACGACCCGCAGTTCCTGCGTGTGAAAACCTCGGGGTTCTGCCACGACGTTTGCAGAACTTTTCCGCGCCTCCGGCAGGACAGCCCAGGACGCATCTTCAAACTCCTTTCCTGCCTTCCACATCCGCACGCGCAGCACGTCCTCACGCAGCGCCGAAACCTGGAGGACGGTTCCGTCCGCGCTTGCCTCGATTCCGTGCGCCGTGGGTTTGAACTGCTGACCCCGGGCGGAAAGGCACTCGACGATAAGAACCAGGGTGAAGGAGGTCTTTAGAAGGAAAGATTCGCAGGATCGCATGGGACGAGAACAACGTGAATCGACAGATCAACGCAAGTACCCCGCGATAATTTGAAGATCAACTTTCAGTCAACAACTAAGTGGTTTAATATCAGCAAGTTATTGCCAGGACTCATGCGGCGCGGTGTCCAGCGAATAGAGATTTCCTGTGGCTCGCTGTGCGCGCACGACGGCGAGATTATCAGGTGTAAGACCGCAGAAAAAGAAATCCATGATGCTGCCCGCGTGGAAATTGCCCAGGGTGGCGATCTCTTCCACGTGACCATCCTGCACCGCAACGCGAACGATGGGCTGGCGCGAGTCCATAAAGCCATGAGTAATGATGGCCTGGCTGTCGGAGGTCCAGACCGGGTCAGCAAAAGATCCGGAGGCGAGTTGCCTCCACTGCTTCGTCGCTGTGTCGTAGAGCATCAAGCGTTGCTGATCCAGGGAGATCGCCGCGATGTGCCGCCCATCCGGGGACCATCTTGGGCTGAAGAGGTTTTCTGAGCCCGGCAAGGTCTGAACGGCGTGGGTCTGCAGATCGACGATCTGCAGCATGCGGGTTCCCTCTTCCTTCCCCATGAGATCCGGAACACGTCCGAAGACGAGGGACTTTCCATCGGCCGACCAGGTAGGGTCCCCTGCGTTACGGGACTCTTGCAGAACTCGCTCCAGCGCGCTGCCGTCCGCCTTTACCAGGTAAATCTGCCATGCTTTTCCGGTTTCCCGCCCCATGAGTGCGAGCTGGTTTCCGTCCGGAGCCCAGCGCACAAGGAAGACCTCAATCGTGTCGGGTGTCAACTGCAGCTTTTCGCTGCCATCGACTCGCGCTCTCCACAGCCGCCCATTCGTATCCGCCCACGCGACCCACTGTTTATTCCGGGAAAATTCGAGCCGATTGGAGTCGCGAAGAAAGCCTTGTATCGGAGCGAAGTCTTTACTCTGCGGGCGGTAGGCCTCGACATCCGACTGCACGTCGACACCGGTGAAGAAGATGCGCGTTCCGGTTCTGGCCGCGACGGCACCCTGAAAGATCATTGGCCCGTCCGTCAGTCTCTCGGGCGTACCCACGCCATGACCGCCCATACGCCATAGATCCGATTCGTTGCCGTGCATGGCTTGAAAGATGAAAGAAGAGTCGTCGGCGGTCCACACGCCGCAACAGCTGTCCGCGTCTTCCTTCCATCCTTGCAGCAACGGTTTCGGCTTGGTGCCGTCGGCGTCCAACTGCCACAGGGCCTGCCTGTGCGTAATAGGATCGAAGATGGTGAAACGAAGGCGTTTCCCATCGGAGGACCAGCGGAGCCAGAAGGCTCTTCCCGGAAGCCTTGCCATCTCTTCGATGGATCTGTCTTTGAGGTGAGCCACGAAAAGCTTTTCTTCCGCGGCGAAGAGGACGTCTTCTCCGTTCGGCATCCACGTGGCATCGTGCGCCAGCACATTTGGGACGCGCTGGGCCGATCCGCCACCCACGGGAACCATCCAGAGAGGCTGCTCCGATTCATTCGAGAGGTGGCTCCGGATCAGAAGCTTCGATCCATCGGGAGAGATATCGCCCACTGACGGCCCCATGACTTCGTCCGGAATCCCCAGAGGCTTTGCTTCCCCGGAGACGGTCGAGACCTGGACCAACTCCACCTTTCCTTCCTGCACATCGGAGGTAAAGAGGTGGACTCCATCAGTAACGACTGCGGGGAAGGCCTCCATGGCGCGAAAGCCGGAGAGGATATGGCCATCGTGCGTGATCTGGCGAATCTTTGGAACGAGCACCCGCTCCCGCTGCGTACCGAAAAAGAAAGCTCCGATAACCACAACAACCAGAGCGATTCCCGCGAAGAGATATGGGGTCTGAAGTCGCCGGGCCAGAACTTGGCCTGACGCGATCAGGTTCTTCTCTGGCGTAGAGGAGGCTTCGAGCGCGTTGGCTGGGTGGAAAGGTAAGACTTTGACGGGGGTCGGTTCCGCGGAAGCTGCAGGAAGAACCTCGGTCGTCTCCGGGGAGATAAAGGCCGGTGGCAGAGTGACAGGTGCAATGAACCGGTAGCCGCGCTTCGCCAGCGTCTCCACGAAACGAGGGTTCTCTGCAGAGTCTCCGAGGGCTTCCCTTATTTTATTAATCGCTGTTCCCAGGGAGTGATCGAAGTCTACGACCGTGTCTTTGCCCCAGAGGCGAAGCTGGAGTTCTTCCCGCGTGACGACTTCGCCTGGACGCTCGACCAGAGCCATCAGGACGCGGAAGGGCTGGCTTTGGAGCTTTACCCGAAACCCCGCTTTGTGCAACTCACCCGAAGTCAAGTCAGCCTCAAATAGGCCGAAAGCAATGCGGGCTTGGAGCAAATTATTCATCATAATGAAGACCGGACAGGCCCTTGGGAAGAGGGGCAAGCGGGTCAATGAAATTATTACAGATGCGAGACCGATCGATGAGCCATCTCTAAGTCATTCATTTCATTTGATGAAAGTGTTGATCTAAAAAAGAAGCATAAAAGGGACGAAGAAGATTGCGATGACCTTTTCCAAGTGACGAGTGTTAGTCCCGGTGAAGCAGAGGTTCGCGCAAGATCCGAACCGACGTTTCTTCCTGGAGGCCTATGTTTATGAACACCTTTTATAAGATGAGAAGCCCGGTCAGCCGCATTCTGGGCATGACCGTTGTCATTCTCTCCCTGATTGCTGGCACACAGTCTCGCCTTCTCGCACAGACCGATACTGGACGTGTGAACGGCGTCATCACTGATTCCACCGGGCCGTCGTTCCCGGCGCGGCCATCACTATCGTCAACACCGAAACCTCCGCCACCACGGCTGTTCTGGCCGACGAGAGCGGTAATTACAACGCTCCCGCCCTTCCGCGTGGAAGCTACAAAGTCACTGTTGCAAAGCCGGGTTTTACGTCCGCAG
>JAHFTZ010000401.1 GCA_023265355.1 Terriglobus sp. | reverse complement strand
CATCGCCAGCGACCGCCACATCCGGACAGCGATTGGACGCGACTACGCTGATGTTCCGCCGACGCATGGAATCTTTCGCGGACGCGCTGCAAGCGAACTGACTGTGGCTGTCCGTGTTTCGCCGAGTGAGGGCGCTCCACTGATGGACCGCGAACTTCCGATCCCGGAGGACTGGTCGATCCTGGTGGAGAAGGCGACGCAGTTGCCGCCTCCACCGCCGGTTGTCTCCAGAGCAAAGCAGTTGCAGCAGGCTCAACAGCAGCAACAGCAGTAACAGCAGTAAAGCCGCTTCTATTTCTTCGGTTCGCCTTCAATGGTGAAGTCGTAGAAGGTGTCAGGCGAAAGCAGCTTGTCCTTCGGCATGTAAGCGATGGCATATTCGCCTGCTTCGAGGGATTTCTGCGGCGTGATCTTCAACCACGTACCTGTACCTACGTCCTCTTTCGTGATGGCGACTTCTTCGATGACGCGCTTCCGCGAGCCGCCGAAGACGTTTGCCGTGAACTCCACACAGATACGCGTCGCTTTACCAATGCGGAGATGGATAAGGCTGAGCCGGTTTCTGGCGATGTCCGTGTCGTCGGAAGGGAGACGGACATAGAGGACAGGAGCGTTCTCCTGCAACTGAATGCTGGAGGTGGTCTTGTCCAGTTCTACGGTATGGTGTGGCCCAGTGTAGACGATGCTGCGTGCGAAGTTGCTTCCCGCATGCGTGTTGGAGAGAATCTCTGTCGCATGGACTGTCTTAATCGTTGTCTCCGTGCCGATCTTTTCAGCCACAAAGATCGAACCGGTAGCAGGCAGATGGATGCCCGGAGCGATCTCCGGAGTTGCAGAGGATTCCTGTGCGAATCCCAAAGAACCAGAAGCACAGAGGAGGAGCGCGGTGAGCGCCAAGGAGCGAGGCTTGAGGGTCTTCATGGCCGCAGACTATCAAAGGTCTTTGCCGCAGACTAATCTGTACAGCATTCCTTAGCGCAGCGGACCAGCAGGCTCAGCAGCAACAGTAAGTAGTTGTTAGAGAAACTAACAACTACCTACTAACAACTCCTTACGTGTTCGTCTTCTTGAAGATGCTTTCGGGAATGTGGCGGATGATGGCCATGATGACGCGCCACTGGAACGGGACGTAGATCTGGTCGCGCTTGGAGTCGATGGCGCTGGCGATGGCCTTGCCTACCTTCGCAGGATCGGCAAACTTTTCGCTTCCCTTCATGCCTGCGGTCATTGCAGTTTTGACCGGGCCGGGTTTGATGGTGGTGACCGTGACGCCTTCGCGGTCGATGCGGTTGCGCAGACCGCTCAAGAAGGCCGACAAACCAGCCTTGGCTGAACCATAGACGTAGTTCGATTTGCGTCCGCGATCTCCTGCAACGGAAGAGATAACGGCGAGCGTACCGGATTGCTGCTTGACGCAATAGTTCGCCAGCCAGGTCAGAAGAGAGACGGGCGAGGTGAAGTTGGTATGAAGGATCTGCTCTGCGGCGATCGCATCAGCCTCGGCTTCTGCCTGATCTCCCAGAACACCATGCGCGAGGTAGGCGATGTCCAGACCGCCGAGGGCGGTGATGGCATCGGCAAGCAGCTGCGGGTGAAGGTCCAGGTCATCGAGATCGATGACTGCGGTCTCCACGAAGCTTGCGCCGCGCGTTTTGAGATCGGCAGCGACGGCGGCGAGCTTCTGCTCGTTCCGGGCGACGAGGTAGAGACTGTCGCCACGCTTGGCCCAGACGCGTGCGGTCTGTTCTGCGATGGACGAGGTTGCGCCGAGAATAAGGATCTTGCGGGGTGTAGGCATCTGGTTCCTCAAAAATTCTAAGTTGCGACCCGCTCCCAGAAGGAGGACGTCAGCAGGGGATCTTTGTATCGGGCGAAGTTGCGCCACTGCGGGTAGGCCGCCTGGAAGTGTGCGGCGGACATACGCGCGTCTTTGGCGGGGTAGAGCTTTCCGCCGTAATCGATGGTCATATCGGCGAGACGGTCGAAGAGCTCGAAGCTGACACCGGGCTTGATCGGAAAGTCGAGCGCGAGCGTGATGCCGGGCTGCGGAAAGCTCATCATGCCCGGCGAGGGCACATCGCCGAAGGCCTTCAGCACCGCCAGGAAGCTGGCGAGGCCAGAGTCAGCGACGGCATGCAAAATCGCAGCCGTCCCTTCCTTGGCGGACTCCCAGGGCAGAGCGTACTGAAACTGCAGCAAACCGCGCTTGCCGTAGAGGCGGTTCCACTTGAGCATGATGTCGAGCGGATAGAAGAAGGGCTCGTAGTCCTGCAGAGCACGAACGCGCTTCTTGATCTGCTTGTGGAAGAAGACCGCGTTGAAGGCCGAGACGCTGAAGCTATTAAGCGCGAAGCCGGGCGCATTGAAGGGAAAAACCAGCTTGGGTTCGGGCGACTCCGTCAGTTCGTCCGGCATGGTGGAGTGCTCGCCCAGCATGAAGACGCCGCGCGCGAAGTTCTTTCCGGTGGAGGTGCAATCCACCCAGCTCACCGTGTACTCCACGGATTTGAACTGTTCCGTGAGAGCAAGAAACTCTTCGATGCCATGAAACTGAACTCCCTGGTAGTCGATGACGCGCGAGGCGATCTTGCGCAGTCTGACCTGAGCCCAGGTAATGACGCCGGTGAGACCGAGGCCTCCGATGGTGGCGGCGTAGAACTCCGAGTTTTCATTGCGTGAACAAAGCATCCGCGTTCCGTCGGAGCGCACCAGCTCAAACTGCGGAACGTGCGACCCGAAGCTGCCGGCGATGTGGTGGTTCTTCCCGTGGATGTCGTTGGCGATTGCGCCGCCGATGGTGACGTACTTCGTTCCCGGTGTGACGGGGAGGAAGAAACCGCGCGGCACGGCGAAGCGCAGAATCTGGTCGAGGGTGGCCCCGGCCTCGCAGGTGAGCAGGCCCGTTGCGGCGTCGAAGTTCAGCAGGCGGTCCATGCCCGTGGTTACAAGGAGATGCCCATCTCGAAGGAGGCAGCAGTCGCCGTAAGAGCGTCCCATCCCCACAGCAAGCGCGCCGCTTGGCATGCCACTATGGGCATCTACGACATCCGGAAAGTCCTGTTGCCACGAGAGCGGAACGACGGTTGCCGGAT
>JAHFTZ010000029.1 GCA_023265355.1 Terriglobus sp. | reverse complement strand
GTGCCGCTCTTCGCTCTGGCGGCGGCGTTTGCCGTCTTTGACGGTGTGCAGATCGTGGCCACGGGGGCACTGCGCGGTCTCGGCCTGACACGCGTTCCCATGATCGCGAACTTCGTCGGCTATTGGATCGTGGGTATCCCCATGGGCGTAGGCCTCTACTACTGGGCGCACTGGGGCATCTTCGGCGTATGGACCGGGCTGACGACGGCACTGATCCTGATCTCGGCCGTCCTGTTTGTCTATTGGCGGCGACGTTCCACCGCGATCCTTACGGCATAGTAAAAAGCCCATCTCCGAAGACTTCGGCGATGGGCTTTTTCTCTAAGGGCTTAGGAAAGATCTACTCGGTCCAGCGTTTGAAGACCAGCGAGCCGTTCGTTCCACCGAAGCCGAAGGAGTTCGACAGAGCGTAATCGATTTTTGCGGCCTGGGGTTTGTTGGGAACGTAGTTTAGGCGGCAGGCCGGGTCGAGTTCCACGATGTTCATCGTGGGAGGGACGATCTGCTGCTGCATGGCCATGATCGTGATGCCCGCCTCCAGGCCTCCCGCGCCGCCCAGAAGATGGCCGGTCATGGACTTGGTGGAGGAAACGAGAAGCTCATGATTCAAAGCCCGTTCGCCGAAGACATTTTCAATCGCCTTCGACTCCATGGCATCGCCCAGCGGCGTCGAGGTGGCGTGCGCGTTGACGTAATCCACCTGGTCCGGTGAGATGTTGGCAACGCGGAGAGCGTGCTTCATGGCGCGGTAGCAGCCTTCACCGTCGGCAGCCATGCCGGTCATGTGGAAGGCGTCCGCCGAGAGGCCGTAGCCGATGATCTCAGCAAGAATCTTAGCTCCGCGCGCCTTTGCGAAGTCGAGATCTTCGAGGATCAGAATGCCCGCGCCTTCACCGACGACAAAACCATCGCGATCTTTATCGAAGGGACGGCAGGCATGCGTGGGATCGTCGTTGCGTGTAGAGAGCGCACGCATGGCGGCGAATCCACCCACGCCGAGGGGCGTGATGGTCGCTTCAGTTCCGCCCGCAATCATGACGTCGGCATCGCCGCGCTGAATGATGCGGAAGGCATCTCCGATGGAGTGTGCCGACGAGGTGCAGGCCGTAGCCGTGGCCTCGTTGGGTCCCTTGGCGCCATACCGGATGGAGACGTGTCCCGCCGCAAGGTTGATGATTGCGGCGGGAATAAAGAAGGGGGAGATCTTGCGTGGACCACCCAGCATGAGGTTGGTGTGCTCACGCTCGATCACATCGAAACCGCCGATGCCGGAGCCGATATGGACCCCGAAGTTGTCCGCGATATCCGGCGTGACGACCAGCCCGGACTGCTTCATGGCTTCGTCTGCAGCGGCAAGAGCAAAGTGGATGAAGCGGCCCATCTTCCGGGCCTCCTTCTTCTCCACAAAGTCATGCGCGTCGAAACCTTTGACCTCGGCTGCGAAGGTAACGGAGTGGCCGGTGAGATCGAAGTGCGTGATCTCAGCCATTCCGCTCTTTCCTGCAAGAAGGCCGTCCCATACCTGTGGTGCGGTATTCCCCACACCACAAAGCATGCCAATGCCTGTCACAACGACGCGGCGTCCGCCGAATGTTTTCGAATCCTGCACGATCTAGCCCTGCTTACTTCTTGGAGTGTGCTTCGATGTAGTCAACGGCATCCTTGACGGTCTTGATCTTCTCGGCGTCTTCATCGGGGATCTGGATATCGAAGGCCTCTTCGAACTGCATGACGAGTTCGACGACATCGAGTGAATCCGCGCCGAGGTCTTCCTGGAACGAGGCATTGGGTGTAACTTCGGCTTCATCCACCTGAAGCTGTTCCACGATAATCTGCTTCACCTTTTCATCAACGGCTGCCATAGAGCGAATCTCCTAGAGGGTAAATCTTGATTGTGGTGGTACTGAACTTGTGAAGCTCAGTAAGGATACTGAGCGCTCTCAAGAGTGTAAAGCAAACGCGGCCTGACGGTTTGATCAGAGGAAGAGGGCGATATTGTTGACAGGAATGGTTTCTTCGCTTTCATTCTGAATTTCCCCCACCGCAGAAGCAGTCTGCCCTCTTCCCCACCCGTCACGAGCTCTGCTGGCAGCGGAAGCGCTATTCTTCTTCGCCTGCTGCCAGCAGAGGCGCTACCCCAGCAATCTCTTCGAAGGCGAGAAGATTGTTTTCAGGTTGGGCCCCCATGGACGCGACCTCACGATCCACCGTTTTCAGGACGCGATTAATCGTCGTAGTCTTGCTCCGGATCTTTTCCAGGGTGTTCTGAACTGTACCGACCTGGTCCTGGACCTTGGCCATCAGATCGCCAAACTTCTCAAACTCTCGCTTTGAGGCATTCAGTACCTTCCAGACTTCGCCTCCCTTTTTCTGTATGGCGATCGTGCGGAAACCCATACGGAAGGTCGCCATCATGTGCATAAAAGTGCTGGGGCCAACAACGGAGACCTGGCAGTTGTGCTGGAGGTCCGAAATAAGCCCCGGGCGACGCAAGACTTCCGCGTAGAGATTTTCCGTAGGCAGATACATGATGGCGAAGGGCAGGGTCGTAGGCTCTTCGATGTACTTGCTGCAGATCTTCTGCCCCTCGCTTCGGATCGACCGTTCGAACGCTTTGCCAGCCAGTTCAATCTCGTTCTGGTTCGCTGCTTCGCGAGCAAGTTCTAATCTCTCCCAGTCGCCGAGGGGGAATTTGGAGTCGATCGCAAGAAGGGCTATCTGGTCTTCGCCTATCGGTACTTTAAGGGCAAATTCAACCGTCTCCTGCGAGCCTTGCTTGATCTTTGCGTTCTTCTGAAATTGTTCCGGAGTAAAGAGCTCGCCGATCAGTTGTTCCAGCAAAAGCTCGCCAACAATGCCGCGTGATTTGACGTTGGAAAAGACCCGTTTGAGATCACTGACCCCGGTCGCAAGTTCCTTCATCTCACCCAGGCCTTTTTGTACTTCGCCCAGATGTGTCGCCACCTGGCCGAAGCTCTCCGTAAGCCGCGTCTGCAGCGTGGCATGCAGCTTTTCATCGACGGTCTGGCGCATCTCTTCGAGCTTGGCGGAGTTGTCGCGGTTCAGCTTCTCCAGTTGCGTCGTCTGATTGATACCAAGGTCATTCAGGCGGTTGTGCAGGGCATCCTGCGCGACGATCTGCTGCTTGTTCGCCTCATTAATGAACGCGGCGAGGCGCTGTCCAATGGCTTCGAGATCTTTGCCTACGGCTGTGCGCAGGAGTTCGGCGGACGCTGCATTGTCCGTGCGGAAGCTGTCGAGGCCGCGCGTCAGCGTGGTGCCAAGCGTCGTGATGGAAGCCTGAATCTCCGTGCGCAGTTCGGCAAAGGAGCGCGATGCCGCGTCGCGTGTGTGCTGTGCGGCCTCCGCTTGTTCGCGGCGAAGCTCGGCGATGCTGCTGCGGAGATGGTCTTCCACCACGCCCGAACGAGCGCGCAGATCGGTGATGGCTTCCGGGAGCTGCGCAAGGCGCGGGTCAAGCTGCGGTGCTTCTGTTTTGCGCAGAAGCAGGACGATCAGACCGATGAAATTCAGCGCTGCGAGCGCGATCAGTGCGAGGAGCATCTTCGTATTTCCTTCTCCATGCAGCATACCGCGAGGCTGGCTTAGAGCGCGACGATTTGGGCGAGAAGCGAGTCCGCAAGATCGGACGCCTGACGCGCTGCGGCCACGTCGTGAACGCGTAAAATATGCGCCCCCGCAAGAATCGCCGCCGTGTTCGCAGCGATGGTCGCAGGCACGCGGTCGCGTGGCGCGAGATGCGGCGCGAGGAAGCCTTTGCGCGACAAGCCCGCGAGGAGCGGCTGACCAAGGCCATGCAGCTCGCCGAAGTGGGCCAGGAGCGTCAGGTTCTCTTCCCCCCGCTTCCCAAAGCCGAAGCCGGGATCGAGCACGATGCGCTCTGGCGCGATCTTTGCTTTTTCCGCGTTTGAAAGAATGGAGACGAGACCCTCTGTGACCGCAGGCATTACTTCAGTGGGATCGAGGCGCTTCTGCGACTGCCATTCCGAGGGAAGGCCGCGCGTGTGCATCAGGACTGCGCCGCAGGAGAGAGTCGCGAGCGTCTGCGCCATCGCAGGGTCCCAGGTAAGGCCAGAGACATCATTGACGATCAGAGCGCCACGCTCCACGGCGAAACGTGCCGTGGAAGCGCGAAACGTGTCTACGGATAGAACGCAATCCGGACGGGCACGGAGG
This sequence comes from Terriglobus sp., assembly GCA_023265355.1. Taxonomy (GTDB): domain Bacteria; phylum Acidobacteriota; class Terriglobia; order Terriglobales; family Acidobacteriaceae; genus Terriglobus. The sequence goes on along the minus strand of JAHFTZ010000029.1, from coordinate 7,166 downwards.
ATGCCCTCCAGCACAGGAGCCAATCGCTGCTGCTCGTCCTCTGCCCCGAGATCGAGCGTTGCGCCGGGGCGCGTCGATTCCGCGCCGAGGTCGAGGATCTCCGCCCCTTCATCCAGCAGACGGAGCGCGTGATCGATTGCAGCTTGCTTTGCGGGAAACTGGCCGCCGTCCGAAAAGGAGTCCGGCGTGAGATTCACGATACCCATCAGGAGCGTACGTCTGCCCAGAAAGAGTGTGCGCGGACCAATGCGCCACTCCTTCACTGGCCGGTGATACATCGGAATAGACATTCGCTCAACTACCAGTTATAACCGTCGTCTCTACCGCGCACGGGAGGTTTTTTCTTTTGCTCCAGGAGGACGTCGGGAGGAACCATGGGCGCATTTCTCTGGCGGATGTTGATTGGCCCAGCGGCAAAGGGAGTCGGGGCCTCGCCGCCCACCGTACTCGCCCGCTTCATCGGTCGCCATGGCGCTCCCGTCAGAACCTCCATTGGAGCGAAGGTATGCTGACGGTCGCCGCAACGGCGACAGCGTGCCGGAACCTGAAACAGGAGGAGTCGCAGAAAATCACCCTTCTGCAGGCGGGAACGACGGAGCTCGAAGCCACAGGAGATGCAACGGCCCAAAGGGTGCTTTCTTGTGTCTGGTTTTGCTTGCGCGGAAATATCGGAAGAAGGTTTTGCTTCGCGAGGTACGGGCATTTCCAAGCCCTGCAGCCGCGAGAACTTCTTCCCAGGACCGTCGTGATCAGACGGAGAGGGATCGACGACATCCATGTGCGCTATTCTCCAAGGCTTACAAAAAAGTGCTGCAGCGATGCAGAGTCCAGCCTATCGCTGGACTCTGCACGCAGCAAGGTCTTTTTAGAAAAGAGGAGGGTGTTCTGGCTTGCGATCTATTACCTTCGTCTGCCGTATAGAAGGCACAACGCGCGCACGAGGCGATTTTCCCACAGTTCCGGGGGACGGACGGGAGAGGAGATCGGCGATCTCCTGCAGGTTTTTGCGTAGGCTGGAGAGATCTGTCTTCGGGACGGCCTGGCTCGTTTCTGTGCGAAAGAGTTCAGGTTCCTTCTGCTTCACTTCGGACTTGAAGACCTGGCGCGCACCCGGGATCGTGTATCCCTCGTCGTAGAGAAGACGCTTGATCCGCATCGCCATCTCCGCGTCCTTGCGCCGATAGAGACGCTGCCCCGTTCCGCCCTTGTTTGGTTTGAGCTGAGGGAACTCGCTCTCCCAGAAACGCAGAACATAAGGAGGGACCTCGCAGAGGCGAGCCACTTCCCCGATACGGAAGTACAGTTTGTCAGGAATCTCCGACTTGCCGGTTTGCCGGATTGGAGAAGGAGGAATCATACGGATAGAAGGAGCCAAAGAAGGCCCGATTCTTGCGAGTATAAGCCTGAGAGGAACGGGTTGGAGGTAATTTTGCCGATTTCCATGTTCCTCTCCATTTACTCGCAAAGCTCTGTATTAAAAAAAGGCCCCGCGATCAACGGGGCCTCGCTCAATGGACAGGTAAAAGCGGGAAAGGAGCTTCGCAGGATTGGCCGCCTCCGTTGGGCTCTCTCCCAAGGGAGCCCGGAATCCACATCGCCAACCCTACAGGTAGTGCTTCCATTCCCGTTCATACAAAATATGGAGTGCTGAACACATGCGTGTCAAGCGGAAATTTCGATTGAACTACACCGAAGAATCCCGCGTATGGTGTTGAGCAAGACTTTTTGAGGTGATGAAGATGAAGGATGCGTTGAGAGTAGTCACCATGTTGTCTGCCGCGATGATCTGCGTGGCCGTGAGCGGTTGTCGCATCGAGGCCAACAAAGGAAAAGAAGGCAAGGACGTGGACTTCGCCACGCCCCTGGGCGGCATGAGCATCAAGACGAACAAGTCCGCCTCGACCAAGGGTCTGGGGATCACAGAATACCCCGGTTCCGTCGCCCTGGAGGGCAAGAACGACGACGACAAAGCAAACGTCGATATGCACTTCGGAGACTTTCATCTGAAGATCCAGACAGCCAAGTTCTCCACGAAGGATTCTCAGGAGACCGTCCTTAACTTTTACCGCAACGACCTGGCGCAGTACGGAACGGTGATCGAGTGCCAGCACGATCGGACAGTAGGCACACCGGCGATGACGGGCCAGGGCCTGACCTGCGACGACAAGGATAAGGACAAGCACAGCTCAGTCCATACCTCCGGTTCAAGCCACGGGGACGGCCTGGAGCTGAAAGCCGGATCGAAGCGGAGACAGCACATCGCCGCCGTGGAAGAGAAGAACGGTCACACAGAGATCACGCTGGTCTCCCTCGATCTTCCGGGAGAGAACAAATCAGACAAGGACTAGCTGGAAGTCTTGAACAGGTGCCAGCGACGGAAATCACTCGTTCGGTTGGGCTGCATCGAATACAGTTTGCGGTCGGATGCGGTCTGGCGTAGTTTCAAAGTGGAATGAACGAGAGATGTCAGAGATGTGGAGCGGGGCTGCCGGAGGTGGACGGCAGTCCCGCAGCCTTTTGTGCAGTCTGTGGAATGGCGCAGTTGCGCGTGGCCGAAGGCGCGGCGCAGAGCGCGGCGACGGAAGAATCGTCTGCATCCGCTGAAGCATTGACTTCCGGGACCGATTCCGGCGTGGACTGGGCCTTCGTCCTTCGCTGTGCCGCGGCTGTTGCGATCCTGGCGGGCGTGCTTCAGGCCGTGGCGACAAAGTTCCCTGTCCTCAATGGCGCAGAGACCCTTTGGGTACTGGCAGCGCCTGCGGTGGCCGTAACGATCTACCGGCGTGGGCGTCCCACAAGGGCTATGCGCGCCAGCCTGGGAGCACGCGTCGGCGCCATGACCGGCATCCTGGTTTCAGCGGCGGTGGTCTTCGCGATCGCACTTTCAGGATTCCTTCTCCGTTACCAGTTCCACTCCCTTGCGGCGGACAGCGAGTTGACCGCGGTTCTGGAGCAGGCTATCGATCACGCACGTTCCCAGGGTAGCGTGACACCGGCGATGGAAGCGCTCTGGAAGCAGCCGGAGTTCCGTGCCTGGTTCCTGATTCTCGAGACGGGCATGATGTCCCTGCTGACGATTGGATTCTCCGCAGCGGCGGGAGCCATGGCGGGGTCGACGCTGGCGCGCAGGCCGAAGTAAATCAATGCGCTCCCCTGGAGCGCTGTGTGCAGTAGCATCACGCTATGCCGCCAGATACACAAGAGGCAACGACGCCTCCGCGGACTTTGCTGACCTTGTGTAATGCTGTGCCGAGTGTTTTTTGGTCGATATCGAGCTTCCTGCCCATGGGTATCTTCTGCTACCTGCATGTGGAACGCTTTTGGCTTTACACCTTCGTAGCCACCAGTCTGGTCTTCTATTTTGTGCCCACTTCATGGCTTCGATTCCTGCAACTGAGTTCGAAGCCGGCGGCCTATCGGCGGTTTGGCGTGCATTGGGTTAACCACTTCACGCAAAACGGATCTCTCGTGAACAACGTCCTGCGACGTAGATATCCTCGCTATCGAGTGCTGCCCTCCCGTGCCGCGATGGCCGGACTTCGGCGGACGACGTATATCCAGGAGCAGTTCCATTGGGCCGCGCTTGTACTCTTTTTGCTTGTTGCCTTTTTCGGCGTGGTAAACGCTTACTGGGGTTGGGCTCTACTGATCACACTGGCCAATGTTTTCTACAATCTGTACCCGATCTGGCTGCAGCAGTACATCCGTGTGCGTCTGAGTCGTCATGGGTTTTCGTAAGGAAACAAGGCCGTGCCCGGTCGGCGTTGCAGACAGGCGCTTGTGTCCGTATCATCAGCGCACTGCGTCCAATGGAGCGGGTTTTTTATTTTTGCCAAGGCAGGACAGATGAGCAACGTCGAAGCAACCAAGCAGTTACGTGAGAAGGGCCGTTTGATGTCGGCCTCCGAGATCGATCGCACCCTTGTGCGTCTGGCGCACCAGATCGTGGAGAAGAATGAAGGTTCACAGAACCTCGGCCTGATCGGGATCAAGCGGCGCGGCTTTCCTCTGGCCGAACGTATCGCCAAGATGATTTCGACGATTGAGAAGACCCCCGTCGAGACGGGCGTTCTGGATATCAGCTTCTATCGCGACGACCTGAGCACCAAGGACAAGCGTCCAGTGGTCGCGAACGGCGCAATCGGCTTCGATATCGAGGGACGCGACGTGATTCTGCTGGATGACGTTCTTTACACGGGAAGGACGATCCGCGCCGCACTGGATGCCCTGTTTGCTCACGGACGTCCGCGCAGCGTGCAGTTGCTTGTGCTGATCGATCGCGGACATCGCGAACTGCCTATCGAGGCGCAGTTTGTCGGGCGGCATGTGCCAACGAGTTCGCGCGAGGTGATCGAGGTGAAACTCCGCGAAATCGATGGCGAAGAGCAGGTTTTGCTGATGGAGTTGCCGGAGTAGTTTTACCTTTTGTAGAGCCACTGTTGCGGGGTGCCCCATACATGCGCAGCTTCATTGCATGTATGGGTCTTCGCGCAAAGGCGCGAACCGCTTTTAGATCTTCCGCTTTCTATTCGTTCCAAAGCTCAATTCACATCCCTCCCGCACATCGCAACGAACGCGATGTACGGGCACCCAGTGGGTAGGGGTTATTGCTACATGGATTCGGAGGTGAAGGTGCCAAGCGGGAAGCCTGCCGCGTTATAGACGTAGCTGGTCACGACTCCGGTCCAGGCGTAGCGGGCATACTTCGGCAGAGGAACGCCGGGCGCGTTGAGGACGATCGTCTCCGCCGCTCCAACCTTCTCGATGGTGCCTGTAGCTGAGACAAACTTGTGGTCCTCTCCTGCCACTTCGAAACCACCGACGGGCTGGCCTTTGGTGGTGAGACCTTCGCCGTGGCTGAACCAGACGCGCATCGCGCCGGGTTCGGTGGTGGCCTGAAGGAACTCCGGCGAGCTGTACTCCATCTTCTTCCCGTAGACCGTGGCGAGGGCGTTCGCTGCAAGACGTGCAGCGACGGTCTGCTTGTCGGGTGGGTGAATATTCTTTTCCAGGCCTACGTCCAGCGTGACGGCTTGCCCTGTGTTGACGAGGGAGAGCGTACGACGTTGCGCATCGCGGACGCGCCCCCAACCGTCGTTGTCGGCGGTGTAGCTGGAGATCTGCACATAGAAGAAGGGGAAGTCGCCCTGCGCCCACTGCGCACGCCAGTCTTTGATCAGCGTTGAAAAGACACGAGAGTAATACTGCGCGCGCGCTGGCGATGTGTCGGTTTCGCCCTGATACCAGATGGCTCCCTTGATGGTGTAACGAACATAGGGAGCGATCATGGCGTTGTAGAGTGTCCCCGGAGCCCAGGAACCGGCGTGGTCGTTGGGAATGGGAGGGTGCGTGGGAACGGGCTGGCCCGCTGTCTTGGCGGCTTCCGCCTGGCGTGCGTAATCCGCGCGGAGACGATCGGCGATGCCCTGGTCACGAGCGATGGTCGCGGCGTCACTGGCGACGGAGGTGAGATTGGCGGCGGCGATGCCTTCGAGCGAGATCCATGCGTGGGCAGGCGTTCCTCCCCAGGTCGTATCGATCAGGCCAATGGGGACGTTCTCCTTCTCCGAGATCTCGCGACCGAAGAAGTAGGCGGCAGCGGAGAAGGTCGCGGCGGTCGCGGGCGTGCACTCCGTCCAGGTGTCGGCGGAGTCTGCCAACGGAACCGAGGAGGTGCTTCTCTTCTGCAAAAGGAAGCGGATGCGCGGATGATTGGCCGCGGCGATCTCTTTTTCACTGTCCTTGATGGGAGCGCTGCCAAAGCCTTTCAGCGGCATCTCCATGTTGGACTGGCCGGAGGCGATCCAGACGTCGCCGAGCAGGATGTCCTTGCGCTCGATGGGGGTCGTTGCCTGGTCGCTTGTGACGGAGAGGGTGAAGGGGCCTCCGGCGTGTTCGGGGAGGAGAAAGACCTGCCACTCGCCGAGACCATTCGTGTCTGCGGTGCGGGTCTGGTTATGAAATTTGACCGTGATCTTCTCCTGCGGCAAGGCCCATCCCCAGATGCGAACAGGGCGGTCGCGCTGGAGGACGGCGTGATCGGAGAGGACGCTGGGGAGGCGGGGTTCAGCGTGGATGAGGGCAGCGGAAGAAAGAACCAGAGCAATCAGGTAACGCGAGGGACGCATGTTTTTCTCCGAGAGCATGATTGCGGATTGTTGGGGATGTGGCAAGAGGATTGTAAGAGAAGGCAGGGTGCCCCATACATGCGCATCTTCATCGTGCAGTATGGGTATTCACGCACAGCGCGAACGCTTCGAACTCTTCCGCTCTCCCCCCGCAAGGTCAAGTGAAACAGGCATCCCTCCCGCGCATCGCAAAAACGCGATGTGCGGGGCACCCAGAACTTCGGCACTACCACCAAATTCGGTCACAAAAAGACCCTCGCTGATAACATCGTTCGAGACCGATGACGATGCGAAGGAAGAATACGACGGAGATGGAGCAGCGGGTGGCTGCGGGATCTTTGCTCTCTGTGGAAGAGCTTGAGATCAAGGATGTGGCTTCGATTTTGAAGCTGGCGGATGTGCTCGAGGACGAGAAGCCTACGAAACGAGCCAAGCGGCTTGAGGGCCGCAAGGTGGCTCTCCTGTTTTATGAAAGCAGCACGCGCACGCGGACCTCGTTTGAGTTAGCGGCGAAGAGCCTGGGCGCGATGACAACGCTCGTGAGCGATAAGAGCTCGTCGATTGAAAAAGGCGAGAGCCTGCACGACACCGGCGTGACACTGCGCGCGTTGGGTGCGGAGTGCATCATCTTGAGGTCGAATTTTTCCGGTGCGCCGTGGGTGCTGGCGCGGTCTACGGAACTCCCGGTTTTGAATGCAGGGGATGGGATGCACGAGCATCCTTCGCAGGCTCTGCTGGACCTGCGCACAATGATTGCGCGTCTAGGTCTCAAAAAGAAGCGCGTCGATGAAAAGCTGCTGCGCGGCATGACCGTGGTGATTACGGGAGACATTCTGCACTCGCGCGTGGCGCGCAGCAATGTGATGCTGCTGCCGCGACTCGGAGCGAAGGTCTTGCTCTGCGGGCCACCGGAGCTATTGCCCGAGCAGGCCCTCACGCTCGGCGAGGGTGTGGAGATTGAGCGGAACTTCGATGCAGCGCTTCAGCGCGCAACCGTAGCCATGATGTTGCGCATCCAGCGCGAACGGCTCGCAGGGA
>JAHFTZ010000400.1 GCA_023265355.1 Terriglobus sp. | reverse complement strand
GTAGATCTCAAGATGCTCCAGCGAGTGGGCGCGAATCTGCCGCCCGACCTCGCGCAACTCCTGCCAGTCCTTCTTCTCGTCGACGAGCTTCTTCCGCTTCGCCTGGATGACCTCGGTGGCGTGCTTTACGTTCTTGCGCAGCTGCGCGTCCTGCAGAGATACCTTCGCGGCAGTCTGGAAGCTGGGCGCGGTCCGTGGATCCAGAGGAATGCGGCTCATACGCGCACCCCGGTTCCATCGATCGCCTTTGGATGAATCGAACACTGGTGCGTCTCTTCGGTTCCGGCCAGAATCTCGGCGAGGTGCATCGTCGCGACGCCTGTCCTCTGCCGATGCAGAGCGCCTTGTATGTGCATCAGGCAGGAGTTATCCGCGGCTGCGCAGGTCTCCGCGCCAGTGTCCAGAATCGCCAGCGTCTTTTCGGCCAGCATGGCGCTGCTCACGTCCGCATTCTTCACAGCAAACGTCCCGCCAAAGCCGCAGCAGCGCTCAAGATTGGCGATCTCCACCAGATCGATTCCCTTCACCGATCGTAGGAGCGCCATAGGACCGTCGCCAAGATGGAGCGACCGCAGACCGTGGCAGCTTGCGTGGTAGGTCACGCGGTGAGGATAGTAGGCGCCCACGTCCGTCAGACCCAGTTTCTTCGTCAGAAACTCGGAGAACTCCCAGACTCTTGGCAGCAGAGCCTTCACACGCGCCATCAACTGCGGATCGCCGATCTTCTCCGCCATGAGGATGTAGTGATCGCGCATCATCGCCACGCAGCTTGAAGATGGAATCACGACCGCTTCGCAGTGCTCAAACTGCGTGACGAATCTCTCCAGCAAAGGCAGCGCCTCGTCCTGGTACCCAGTGTTCCAGTGCATCTGACCGCAGCACGTCTGACCTGGGGGAAACTCCACCGTGTGTCCCAGACGCTCCAGAACTTCCACGACGGCTTTGCCCGTTGCCGGGAAGAGGGTGTCGTTGTAACAAGTGATGAACAATGCGACCTTCAAAGCCCAAGCCTCCACAACGCGCGTCGTTTCAATAGAGAGTACATTTCCCTGAAGCACTCTGCATCCGTTAGGATGATCGCCACGCAGTCTACAAAGGAAAACATACATGGGAGCGAATCCGCTCATCGGCGTCATCTACCACTGGATCGGCGGCTTTGCCTCCGCCACGAACTTCATCCCCTTCCGTGGCATTAAGCGCTGGTCGTGGGAAGTCTACTGGCTTATCCAGGGTTTTGCCGCATGGATCGTCGCCCCGCTCGTCCTCTGCAGTATCTTTGTACCGCATACCGCGACCATACTGATGGAAGCTCCGCGCCATACCATTTACCTCGCCATGTTCTGGGGAGTTCTTTGGGGAGTCGGCGGCATCACCTTCGGCCTCTCCATTCGTTACCTCGGTCTGGCCCTCGGGTACGCCATCGCCCTGGGCTTCTGCACCTTCTTTGGAACGCTCATGCCGCCCATCTTCGCCGGAACCTTCGGCACGGTGCTGCACGACCGATCCGGCCAGATCGTCCTCGGAGGCCTCGCCCTCTGCCTCGTGGCCATCGCCGTCAACGGGACCGCCGGGTATCTTAAGGAACACGAAGTCACCGAAGAAGAGAAGGCCGACGCTGGAGAGCGGGACTTCTCTTTTGCCCGTGGTCTGGCCGTCGCCATCTTTGCCGGATTTATGAGCGCCTTCTTCTCCGTCGGCCTCTCGGCGGGAAAACCCATCGGCGATATCGCACGCGCCCACCTCCTCGCCGACGGTCGTCTGGACCTGTGGCAAAACCTGCCTGTTCTCATCGTCGTCCTCTGGGGAGGCTTCATCACCAACCTCATCTGGTCCGGAATCCTGATCTATAAAAACAAATCGGCGGCTGAATTTTTCGGTCAGCCGGGGCGGAATCCGCTTCGTGCCGCCGCTGTTAGCGGAAATACTATTGCCGGATTTGATCCAACTGATCCATCACTTTTACGGTTATCCACTAAGACATTGATTGCAAACTACTTTTTGGCAGCACTTGCAGGTGTGATCTGGTACTTCCAGTTCTTCTTTTATTCCATGGGACAGACCAAGATGGGGCACTTTGAGTTCTCCTCCTGGACCCTGCACATGGCATCGATCATCCTCTTCGCCACACTCTGGGGAGTCCTTCTCAAAGAGTGGCGCGGAACACGATCGCGCACCAAGATGCTCGTCACCCTCGGTGTCTGCCTGCTCATCGGATCGACGATCGTGGTCGGCTACGGCAACTATGTTAAGTCCAACGAGACCGCGCCAGCGACGATCAACGCTCTCAAATAAGCCAGCACAGCAAGCAGTAAAAAGCCCCCCACAAACGTTGAGGCCTTTGTGTTCCTGGTTTGTGCTCGGAGCTACTTTTTCAACGCAGACCGCAACGTCTCCGCCGCAGACTCAGCCGTGATGTCCCGCTGAGTAGAGCCGAGCAGCTCAAATCCCACCATGAACTTCCGAACCGTCGCCGACCGCAAAAGTGGCGGATAAAAGTGCAGATGGAAGTGCCACTCCGGATGCTCTTCCCCGTCGGTGGGCCGTCCATGCAGACCCATCGAATAAGGAAAGGAGACATCGAAGACCTTATCGTAGGTGCTCGTAACGGTCTTCAGCATCTCTGCGAGACCGAGACGCTCGGACTCGTTGAGCAGGTCCAGACCGGCTACGGCACGCTTTGAGATCACGATCACCTCGAAGGGCCAGACCGCCCAGTACGGCACCAGCGTGACAAAATGCTCGTTCTCGGCCACGATCCGTTGCGCCAGCTTCAGTTCCAGAGCCAGGTAGTCGGAAAGCAGCGTCGTTCCGGTCTTTTTGAAGTGCGCAAGCTGTTGCTGCTGCTCCTTCGACGGATCGTCAGGCACAGAAGCGCTCGCCCAGATCTGTCCGTGCGGATGAGGATTGCTCGCACCCATCATCGCTCCGCGGTTTTCGAAGATCTGCACATAGCCGATCTCTTCGCGTGCCCCGAGATCTAGAAGTTGTTCTGTCCACGCATCTACCACCTTGCGGATGTCGTCGACTTCCATCTTCGCCAGCGTCAAGTCGTGTCGCGGCGAAAAACAGAGGACGCGGCAGATGCCGCTTTCGCTCTCGGCCACAATCAGCC
>JAHFTZ010000399.1:1718-3127 GCA_023265355.1 Terriglobus sp. | reverse complement strand
GCCACGCTCATCGGCAAGCTTTATGACAAATTCGGTCATGAATGGATTTGGGAAATCACCTGTTTGAATTTTAGACGCCCCAACGCCGGGAACGTTCGGAAGCTGGCAATAGAAAAGCCCTGCCGGGAGGGCAGGGCTTTCCTTCTGATTTACTTTGACTTAGACCGAGAAGGAAGATCCGCACCCGCAGGTGCTCTTGACCTGGGGATTTTCGAACTTGAAACCGGCCGCTTCAAGCGTCTCCACGTAGTCGACCGTGCAGCCGTTCAGGTACATCGCGCTGGTGGCATCGACAAAAACCTTCAGATCGTCAAAACGGACGACCTTATCCATCATGCCCTGCTGGTTCTCAAAGGACATCGAGTATTGGAAGCCCGAACATCCACCGCCGACCACACCGATGCGAAGACCGGCTGGATGCGGATCCTGCGTCGCCATGATTTCCTTCACCTTAACGATCGCCGAGGGGGTCAGATTCACCGGCTGGGTCGATACGGGAGGTGCGTTGACGACTTCGGGAGTAGTAATGGCAGTGGCCATGTGGGTGTTCTCCTTTGCAAACTGCGCTTCGATCAATTTTATGCCTGCTTGACCCTTGCGGCAAGCAGCAATGTTTGTCCGCAGGGGACGTTATGCATTAGACGCAAAAAACGTCCCCACGATGCAGAGTTTGCCATGTACATATGTCCGAGATCAGGCGTATGCTAGCTGCCGGGCGGCCCCGCCTACCCTCCGAGCCTGTGAAAATTGGAGCACAGACCCGCCCGGCAGAGGGACCGGTTCCATGGAACTGGAGGCTCATCATGCACATACTCTTGATCGTCTGGGCTGGCGTCACAGCGGTGGCCGGAGGCCTTCTGCTGTATCGCGGTATGCTCACACGCTATGAAGAAGATCAGCTTTTTCTCGACGACGCGATCCTTTCGGGGGAGCGCGAGCGCCAGAACAAGCTGCAACAGCGGCTCACACAAATTCAACCCTATCTCCGGGTTACAGGAGGAGCGGCAGCTCTGATGTTTGTCGCTCTGATCGGTTCGCTGACCTGGCAGGCCTATCAGGCCCTTCGGTAACTGCGAACACCCGAACTTAGCATATAAAGGAGTCATCCGTTTTACATCTGGAGGACTCCTTTGTACGCCTACCTGCGTTTCTTTGCTCCCATTTGTCTCTTATCCATGCTTCCGCCTGCACTTGCGGAACACACACCTCGTCGCAACGTCACAGACGCCGAGGTGAACGCGATTACGCGCTCTGCATTGCTGATGGATATGCACAACGATGTCACATCGGAGACCGTCGAGGGCTTCGACATCGCCGGGACGAACAGCCGCGGCCAGACTGACCTGAAGCGCATGAAGGGCTTCCTGGGTGCGGAGTTCTTCGCCGTCTACGTCGGCGCGAATTATGTG
>JAHFTZ010000399.1:0-1708 GCA_023265355.1 Terriglobus sp. | reverse complement strand
CCGCGCCCTGCAGATGATCGATACCGTGCGTCACGACATCGTGGAGGGGCATCCCAAGGAGTTCGCCCTGGCAACGACGGCCGACGAGGTACTCGCTGCGCGTCAGCAGGGCAAGATAGCCGCCCTGATGGGCATCGAAGGCGGGCACGCCATCGAGGACTCGCTGCGCCTCCTACGCGACTTCTACACCCTCGGTGTGCGCTACATGACCTTGACGCACTTCAACACCAACAACTGGGCCGACTCGCAGGGCGACATCGACGATCCGAAGATCGCGCATCACAATGGCCTCACGCCGTTTGGCAAAGACGTCGTCCGCGAGATGAACCGCATCGGCATGATGGTTGACATCTCGCACACAGCCGACAAGACCTTCGTCGATGCACTCGCGGTCAGCACCGCGCCAGTGATCGCTTCGCACTCCTCCTGCCGCGCCCTCAGCGGACATACACGCAATCTCACCGACGAGATGCTTCGCCAGCTTGCAGCCAAAGGCGGGGTGGCCAACATCAGCTTCGGTTGCGACTTCCTTTCGGATCGCTACTACAAAGCCGAAAAGCCTCTCGAAGCTGGCATGCGTGCGCAGTACATGAAGCTAATGGAGATTAAAGACCCGGCCGAACGCGCGGAGAAGATAAAGGCTCTCCAGGCCGAGATGGCTGCGAAGCTTCCCCCGGCAACGCTGGCCGACGCCGTCGCCCACATCGACCACGCCGTCCAGATCGCAGGCATCGACCACGTCGGCATCGGTACGGACTTCGACGGTGTAGGCTGCGTCCCCGTCGGCCTCGACTCCTACGCGAAGTTCCCCAACCTCACACGCGCACTACTCGAAAAGGGCTACACCGCAGAGGAGATCAAGAAGATCTACGGCGCCAATATGCTTCGCGTGATGCGTGAGGTGGAAGCCCAGGCAAAAACCCTCCAAGCCAGGAAATAGATCCCGTGCCCCATTCTTTCGCGGCTTCATCGCAAAAGGGTGGGTCGCGCGGAGCGCACAAACCGACGAACCTCTTCTAGATTCAAATAGACACAAGCATCCTCCCGCACATCGCAAAGAAAGCGATGGACGGGGCACCTATATCTTCTAATCACTCTACTTTTGTCATCCCGTAGCGAAGCGGAGGGATCTGCTTTTACCTACCCGCCGATGTTCGCAGGTTCCATCGGATGCGGCTTCTTATGCACCCATCGCGCCAGAAGATACCGACGCGAAGGCGTCTCCACAAACCGGAACGCAAAATAAGCAACGCCGATAATGATGACATAGGAAAGCCACGGGTCCAGCACGGCCAGATGCAGCCGCTCTGGAACGTTGAAGAGATGCAGCAGAATCCAGGTATTGAAGTGCAATAAATAGAGGCAGAAGCTCGCCTCTCCCAGGATCGCAATCGGCCTGAGCGAGAGGAACCGCGTCATCCAGTGCGTGCCGGTGAGACCGAAGATCAGCGTTGCAAAGATCGGTGTCATCAGACCGCCATGGAGCATGACGTACGGCAGCTTTTCGATCACTGTATAGAAGATCGTCAGAACAGTCGCCGCCGCGCCCGCAGCCATCCACATCCGTACACGATCGTTCACATGAACAATGCTATGCAGACGTCCCAGCGTAATTCCGGCAAGAAAGATCGGCACATACGGTAGCGGCGTGTACTTGACCGCGCGAATCCAGAACCCGTAGGAGTAACGGTCCATATGGGCAAGCCCA
>JAHFTZ010000398.1 GCA_023265355.1 Terriglobus sp. | reverse complement strand
ATGGTGGTGATGATCATCATTGGCGTTCTTGCGGCGATTGCTATCCCCTCGTATCTGACGCAGATCAAGCGCGCGAAAGAAGCTGTTTTGCGCGAAGACCTTCACGTGATGCGGCAGGCCATCGACCAATACACCGTGGACAAGCAGAAGGCCCCGCAGTCGCTCGATGACCTTGTGCAGAGCGGCTATATGAAGTCGCTCCCTACCGACCCTTTAACGAACCGCGCGGATACGTGGGTCACAGAGCAGAGCGACTCTTATAGCAGCGTCGACCAGACGGAGAGCGGCGGGATGAATAACGTTCGCAGCGGTGCCGGAGGTCTGGCGACCGACGGTAGCGTCTATTCGTCATGGTAGTAGAGCAGTCTTCGGTGCTGCGCGCCTTTATCGCGCTCTTGGCCGTGCGAACAAGCTGGGCTGGCAAGATTGTTCTGGTTCATTCTTTCGAGGAGAAAGGTGCAGCCATTGCGATGGCTGCGACCATGGCGGGGGCCGTAACCCTTGCACTGGAAGGAGATCCCGAGCGCGCGCGAGTGGCGATGCGTGCGGGCTGCTGCGATTTTGTGGTGAGCACGCTCGATGAGGCGCTGCGCACCATGAAGAATGAGGTGCGCAAGGGAGGGTCGTTGAGCGTCGGGCTGGTAGGAGACCACGCGCTTCTCATGCATGAGATGCACGAACGGGGAGTCGTCGCGGACTTTGATACGGCGCTTACTCCGCTTACAGAATCTGAACTGGACATACAAAACTTTGTGGCCGCAGATCTGAACGAGCGGCGTGCCCTCGATGCAAAACTCTCACAGACGGCGGATCCGGTACAGGCACGATGGCTGGCTGCAGCGCCGAAGTTCTTCCCTCGTGATTTACAGCGTTTGTACTGGACAGTCTAGGACTCTCTTGTCTTGAAGTAGACGATACCCAGCAAGAGAGTGGCGAGAAACACCCACGCAAACTGGTACGCGTAGAAGAAGGGAATTCCCCAAAGGGCAGGCGTCTCTCGGTTATAGAACTGCGGGAAGCATAACCCTGCGAAGGGAAGCACGAGCAGAAGCAGCCACGGATTCCATCGAGATTCGCGCTTTGATGGCATACGTTGCAGAATAGCAAACTGAGAGAGTTGCCTGCGTCGCGGAACCTTTCGGATACCATAAAGGGAAATGGCGGAAACCACCAGAAAAACGGAAGCGGAACAGACAAACTTCGATCGCGCCGTTGCGATCATGCGTCGTTTGCGGGGGCCGGACGGTTGTCCCTGGGATCGCGAACAGACCTTCGATTCCATCAAGCCGTACACCCTTGAGGAGACCTACGAGGTCTTTGACGCCATCGAGCGGCGCGCCTGGCCGGATCTGAAGGATGAACTTGGAGACCTTCTTCTGCAGGTGCTCTTTTACTCGCAGATGGCAGAGGAAGCGGGACACTTCGGCATCGAAGACGTTTTAGAGAATCTCAATGCGAAGCTCGTGCGCCGTCATCCGCACGTCTTTGGAGACGCGCAGGCAGAAGACTCCGCAGCGGTTCTTCGCACATGGGAAAAGGTTAAAGCGGTAGAGAAGAAAGAGCGCGCTGGCGGCCGCCTGGACGATATTCCACGCACCATGCCCGCTCTGCTGGAGGCTGCAAAGATCGGTTCGCGCGCCTCCAAGATCGGCTTCGACTGGCAGCAGGCCTCGGAGTTGTTTACCAAGCTCGACGAGGAGCGCGACGAACTAAGGGCAGAGGTTGAAGCCGAACCGCGCAACCAGGAAGCCGTCGCGGACGAGTTTGGGGATCTGCTCTTTGTGGCCGTGAACCTTGCGCGTCATCTGAAAGTTTCGCCGGAGGATGCGCTGCGGGGATCGAACGCCAAGTTTCGCAGACGATTCGCGGCGATGGAGCGCTTTGCGGGAGGTCCAGAGGCCTTGGCCCTGCTCCCAACGGGTGAGATGGAAGAGCTTTGGCTTCGGGCCAAGCGAGAAGAACGGGGACAGGAAGTATGAATGAAGAGAAGAAGATAGAGATCCGGGCGGTGCATGACCTCGCCAGCTTCGACCGCTGCGTGGATCTGCAACTGGCCATCTGGAACTACTCGGAAGGGGACCTTATTCCGCGCCGCGTTTTCCTTGTCGCCGAGCGCATCGGAGGACAGGTTCTGGGTGCCTTTGATGGCGATACGATGATCGCCTTCACCATGGGTCTGCCGGGCTACCGCAATGGGCATGCCTATCTCCATTCGCACATGCTCGGTGTGCTTCCTGAGTACAGAAACTATGGGATTGGACGCCGTCTCAAGCTGGCGCAGCGCGAAGAGGCTCTGGCGCGCGGCTTCAACTTGATCGAGTGGACCTTCGATCCTTTGGAGATCAAGAACGCATACCTCAACATCACAAGGCTTGGCGCAATCAGCCGCAGGTACAAGGACGATTTTTACGGCCCATCCTCATCGCCGCTGCAGGGCGGTCTGCCGACCGATCGCCTGTACGCGGAGTGGTGGCTGCGTTCGAAGCGTGTTGAGAATGCTTTGGCTGGGCAGCCTGCCCCGCAGGCGGCCGATGAGATCGTGACCGTACCTGCGGAGATCTACGCATGGAAGGCTTCGGTGGCTGGACGGGATCAGGCGAGAGAGGCTCAGACGCGCAATCGGGATGCTTTGAAGAAGGCGTTCTCTGAAGGGCTTTCAGTAGTGGGGTACGACCGCGATCCCGACGGTGCAGGGCACTTCCGCCTCGCTCGATGGAATGAAGATATGCAGTACTAAAAACTCCAGGGGAGATGATGAATGAAAATTGATGCGATTGTGATGCGCGAGGTCCAGATGCCTCTGGAGCATCCGTTTGAGACCAGCTTTGGGCAGACCACCGAACGCAGGATCCTTCTGGTTGAGTTGCAGGCTGAGGGGCTCACCGCCTGGGGCGAGTGTGTTGCAGGCGAGCACCCCTACTTCTCGGATGAGATGATCGACACGGCCTGGCACATTACGAAGACCGAACTCGCTCCGCGTCTGATCGGAACAGAGATCAAGTGTGGACGCGATGTGCCGCCGCTTCTGAAGCAGGTCCGAGGCCATCGTATGGCTAAGGCTGCTCTTGAAAACGCCGTGTGGGAGCTCGAATCGCAGATCAAGAAGGTTTCTCTGGCGTCGCTGCTGG
>JAHFTZ010000397.1 GCA_023265355.1 Terriglobus sp. | reverse complement strand
GAAGTGAGGTCGCGCACAACCCATGTCCCAGAAGCGGGACATGGGGCACCCGCTTTTGAGCGGTTCAGAGGTCGGCGAAGGTGATTTTGGTGGGTGGGGATGGTGGGATCTGGGCTAAGAGCGCATTGAGTTCTACTTCCCGGGTGGATTTCAGGATGGTACGGGTGGCCTGGAGGGCCT
Organism: Terriglobus sp.; assembly: GCA_023265355.1. GTDB lineage: Bacteria > Acidobacteriota > Terriglobia > Terriglobales > Acidobacteriaceae > Terriglobus. Next base: position 2,950 of record JAHFTZ010000397.1, on the reverse strand, counting down.
CGTCGAGGTAGCCGGGGTGAGTGACGAGTTCCCATGTGCCAGCAGGCAAGGCTTCGAGGAGATGCTTGAGGGTTGCGGCATCGAGCGAGCCTGTAGCCGAGACGCCGAGGCAGCCCTGGGTGGTTCTGACCTCACCGCCGGCGATCTGGGTCTGGGCGAGGAAGGCGCGTTCGAAGAGGCGAAGAACGGCGACCTCCGCGCGGCGGCGGTTAGCGTTGCGTGCAATGCGCGCGCTCCACGCGGGCTCGATGGGGTTGCGAATGGCCGTGACGCCGCAGGCGACGGCGGCGCGAAGGACGGCCGAGGTCACACGCGGAAAGATGTGCGTGTGTTTGTGTGTGTCGATGTGGGTGGGTCGGATGCCGACGGACTGGAGCTTGCGGATCTGTGCGGTGGCCTCGCGCTCGATCTCTGCCGTGCTGATGCGGCCGGTGTAGAGCGCGATCAGAAAGCCTACGAGCGAGCTGCGGAGGTGATTGGTACCGGGTTCGAGGATGGTGGGGACTTCGTTCGCTGGCGCTGTAGGCGTGCCGTCCAGCAGGACGATATGGCATCCTACGCCGAGGTTTGGGTTTTCATGGGCGATGCGGACTGCATCGTCAAATGCGGGGCCGCAGGCCATGAGGGTGGCGGAGGTAAGGGCGTCGGCCTGGTGGAGTTCTTCGACGGCACGGTTAACGCCGGGGGTGATTCCAAAATCATCTGCGTTGAGGATAAGGCGCGGAAGCATACAAGCGATGTTAGACTTTCTAAGGCGTGGGCGAGTAGCTCAGTTGGTTAGAGCGCCTGCCTTACAAGCAGGATGTCGGGGGTTCGAGTCCCTCCTTGCCCACCACACCTTTTCTGTTGCCACCTCTTTTGTGGGAGAGCGGCTGGCACGTTGACCGGTTTGTAGGAGAAGTTCTTGTCCGAGTCTGAAACGTCCCCCGAAAACAAGCTACAACCTGAGACGCTGGCGATTCATAGCCGGCGCGTGTACGAGCGCGAGTCGAACTCGATTCTGTTCCCCATTCACCAGACGGCGACGTACGTCCACGAATCTGTAGGTGTGCTGAAGGCGGGATACGGATATTCCCGCGGCGGCAATCCGACGGTGAATGCGCTGGAGCAGGCGATCAGCGCTCTGGAGGGAACGGAACAGGCGCTGTGTTTCCGCAGCGGCATGGCGGCGATTACGACGATGTGCATGGGTCTGCTGAAGGCGGGAGACCACGTGATCATGTCCGAGGTCATCTACGGCGGAACGGTGCGGCTCTTCCAGCAGGTGCTGGGGAACTTCGGTATTGGTTACACCTACGTGGATACAACGGACATGGACGCTGTGCGTGCGGCGATCCGGCCCGAGAGCAAGCTGATGTTTGTAGAGACGCCTGCGAATCCGACGATGAAGCTGACGGATGTTGCGGCGATGGCCGAGATTGCGCATGCCAACGGGATGCTGCTGGCCGTGGACAATACGTTTCTGACGCCGCTGTTGCAGAACGTTTTAAATCTCGGAGCGGACCTTGCGATGCTGTCTACGACAAAGTACATCGACGGGCACAATGCGACGATTGGCGGGTCGCTGGCCTCGCACGATGTGGCGATGATGGATCGTCTGCGCCTGGTGCGGAAGACGATCGGAACGATCTCCTCTCCGATGGATGCGTGGTTGACGCTGCAGGGGGTGAAGACCCTGCCGACGCGTCTGAAGATGCACGTTGAGAACGCGGGGATCGTTGCAGACTGGCTGGAAGGGAATCCACGCGTCGTGCGTGTGAACTATCCAGGGCTGAAGAGTTTTCCGCAGTACGCGCTGGCGCAGAAGCAGCAGAAGGCGGCGGGCGGTATGTTGTCGTTTGAGCTGGATGCGACGACGGTGCAGGCGATTGCGTTCATCAACGCGCTGAAGCTGACGACGTGCGCGGAGAGTCTGGGCAGTGTGGAGTCATTGATTACGAATCCTGCCACGGCATCTCACTGCGACCTGCCGAAGGCGGAGCGTGAGCGGCTGGGTATCTCGGACGGGTTGATCCGTCTGTCGGTCGGGTTGGAGAGTCCTCAGGACCTGATTGCCGACTTCGACCGCGCGTTGACGGAAGTCTTCCAAAAATAGAGTGCGAATGTAGGGCTGCGGCCTTATTCACGATCTAAATCTCTGCTGATATCGTTGCGTGCATGGCCATAGAGACTGTGTTGCGCGAGGATGTTCGTTTCGATCGTTTAAGCCGCGGGCAGAATGCCCGTTTTCCTGCAACAGAGAGTGACCGGGCAAGTCGCATTGCGCTGTGCGACAGCAGCGAGGACGTGGCCGAGGCGTTGGAGCGCTTTGTGCACGCAGGTCTGCGACCCACGGTGCGCGCGGGTGGGCATTGCTACGAGGACTTTGTCGACAACAATCCCCAGGGGGCCATCATCGATGTGAGTCTGATGGCAGGAACCGCTCCTGAGCCGGGAGGACCGAAGTACAGGCTGGGTGCGGGAACGACGCTGGGACGGGCGTATCCGGAGCTTTACAAGCGCGATCTGGTCACGATTCCCGGAGGGACCTGCGGGCCGGTCGGAGCGGGCGGTCATATCTCAGGCGCGGGCTATGGTCTGCTTTCGCGACTGCATGGCGTGACGCCGGATTGGGTGACGGCGGTGGATGTGGTGACGATCGACCACGCCGGGAAGGCGCGTATCCGGCGAGCGGATAAGAAGAGCGATCCTGACCTGCTGCGGGCCTGCCGTGGGGCGGGCGGGGGGAACTTCGGCATTGTGACGCACTTCCACTTCGATACGCTGCCGAAGGCGCCGATCGAAGTAGTGAAGGGCAGTGTCAGCTTTGGCTGGGAAGGAATGACGGAGGAGCGGTTTGCGCGGATCCTTTATCTCTTCAGCAACTACTGGGAGACGCGTGGTCGCGATCCGGAGACATGGGGATTGTTTTCGATCTTCAACCTGTCGCATCGAAGCTCTGGAAGACTGA
>JAHFTZ010000396.1 GCA_023265355.1 Terriglobus sp. | reverse complement strand
GTACTTTGCCGAAGAGTGCGGGCAGATAGCCGCTGCGTGCTAGCGCAAAGATCTGACGCGAGTAGCCAAAGATGATGCCGTGCAGCGAAGCGATCAGGCCAAGGAGTCCGAGCCATACCAGCATATGCAGCCAACCGCTGGAGGGGCCGACGATGATCTTCATCGCCTGCGGCAGCGGGTCGTTGATGTTGGCGAGCACGCGCCAGTCGCCGATGCCGCCAGCGAAGAACATAACGCCTAGGGCAAGCGCGAGCAGCGTGCAGATGCCTGCGATGTAGGCGATGGGGATGGAGCGCGATGGGTGCTCGGCCTCTTCCGCAGCCATCGCCACGCCTTCAATCGCGAGGAAGAACCAGATCGCAAAGGGAACTGCGGTAAACATGCCGTGCAAGGTGGAAGCGGTGAAGTGGCTTTGGCCCGCCCAGCCGTTCGCCATGAAGTTCGACAGATGAAAGCCAGGAGCCACCACGCCCATGAAGACGAGGAGCTCGACGATGGCGAGAACCGTAATCAAAAGCTCGAAGCTGGCGGCGATGCGCACACCGACAAGATTGATTGCCATGAACAGAAGGTAGGCCATTACGGCAGCATGCTTTGCAGAGAGGGAAGGGAACTGCACGTTGAGATATGCGCCGATGGCGAGTGCGATGGCGGGTGGAGCGAAGACGAACTCAATCAACGTGGATGCGCCCGCGAGATATCCACCGAACTGGCCGAAGGAACGTTCCGCATAGGCGAACGGGCCGCCAGCATTAGGGATGGCTGTTGTGAGTTCGGTGAAGCTGAAGATGAAGGTGGTGTACATCGTGGCGACGAGAAGGGTGGTTACAAGAAAACCGAGAGTGCCCGCACTGGCCCAGCCATAGCTCCAACCGAAGTATTCGCCGGAGATCACGAGTCCCACGGCGATTCCCCAAAGTTGCCATGTGTTCAGGGTAGCCTTAAGGTGCGGCTGATCTTCCATCAATCATTTCTCCAGTCACGATCTGTCATGCTGTCTTGCCGGGCGGAAGTCGATCTCGATCTAACGCATAATACGCGCACAGCGTGAATGGGCCATTGCGAATGGACGTTGCGCGTGTCCTGAAGGGCACGTGGAGCACTATAACTCCTGCTCAATGAGGCAGGATGCAAGTCACGCGTGCCAATTTTCAAGGCTCTCTCGGCAGCCTGTCTCTCTCTCTGGCTCTGACGAGGAGAAGAGTTAATATCTGGTTAAATTCAGAATTCCCCTCGGTTTTTAGGCCAAATGCGGTAGTGCCCGCTCCGGCTCTGTCTTTATTCTGCAGTTGACTTTCTGATCCATTTCCTTCGCTGAGCCCTTCTCAAGAGGGCGATCTTTGGCGACAACCGGCTGCGTCACACTTCAGGAGGTTTATGCGTTTCCAAAGTACTTCCATCTCCCTGTTCCTTGTACTGTGTGCGATCTTTTTTCTTCCGCAGGTCTTCGCGCAATCGACGCAGGGCATCATCCTTGGAATTGTGAAGGACAGCACCGGCGCGTCGGTACCGAATGCTTCGGTCAAGCTGACTGGCGTGGACACGGGCGTGACGAAGTCGATCCTCTCCGACCCTTCGGGTGCTTATCAGTTCTCCAACCTCAGCGCGGGTCTCTACACGGTGGAGATTACCGCGCAGGGATTCTCCATACAGCGTTTGGAGAATCTGCGACTGACTGCACGACAGGAACTCCGTGCCGATGCAACGCTCACCACCGGCAACGTGAATCAAGAGGTCTCCGTGAACGCCAGTGACGCGGGCACGATTCAGACAGACTCTCCTTCGATCGATGCGTCGCTCTCCAGCGTTGCCGTGCGCGATCTGCCTGCGAATTATCGCGCGAGCCAGAGCGGGACGAGCCCCCTGTCCATGATCCAGACTCTGCCGGGAGTGCAGGCCGATACTGCCGCACCCGGAAAGGCCGCGACCTACTCTGTGCAAGGAGGCCTTCCTTTTCAGACGGAGGTTTCGGTGGATGGCATCACGACTCAGAGTGCAACGGGTGGCAACTCTCCACTTTCGAATGCGTTTCCCTCAGGTGAGTCAATCTCCGAAATGCGCGTCGATGGTGTTTTGAATGCCGCTGAGTTTGGACAGCCGGGCGAAGTCACGACGATTACAAAGAGCGGAACGAACAAGCTGCACGGCTCGCTCTTCTGGTATCACCAGGATTCGTCGTTGAATGCGAAGGATTACCGCGCGCTCACCAAGGCGCATCTTGTGACCAACGATTTTGGTGGAACGCTGGGTGGACCTGTCGTTCTTCCCCATCTTTACAACGGCCACGACCGAACCTTTTTCTTCGGCACCTATGAGGGATACCGTAGCCCACGCACGTCTTCGCAGCAGTACTTTGTGCCGACAGCCGCGATGAAGAACGGGGATTTTTCACGCGTCGCCGGTCTGACTTCGCTGCGCAATCCCTTTACGGGCGGCAACTATGTGCTCTCCGCTGTGCCGATCAATCCCGTTGCGCAAAAATTTCTGCAGTTTTTTCCCGATCCCAACGTAGGCGACACTTCCACTTATGTTCCGGGCGTATTCAACTATTCGACCAACAAAGACACTTCTCTTATCTCCAACCAGTTTGACGTTCGTGGCGATCAATACTTCGGTCAGAAGGCGCTTGTCTTCACTCGCTTTACATGGAAGAACTACGAGCCTCATGCACCGAATAGTCTGCTGGTGCCGTCTACGACGAATTCAGTGCAGGATCGCATCTTTCTGGTTGCTGGAAACTATAACTTCACCTCGAACCTGATCAACGAATTTCGCTACGGATTCACCTTCGATACTTCAGGAAATACCAATTCGCTCGATGGCAAGGCGTTCACGCAGAACTCCGGCCTTACCGGCCTGCAGAATCTCTTTTACAACGGCATTCCAGAGTTAGATTTTAACTTTCTGACTTCCTTGAATGCGGGACGTCTCAGCTCCACAACGAAGTCGCGCATGCACGTCTTCACCGATAACGTGAGTTGGGTAAAGGGCCGCCACACGATGAAGTTTGGCGTGGACATCCGACGCATCGAGGCGCTTACACCGCTGGGATTCAATGGGGCCGACAACTACGGTACATTCAATTACTCTCCCGCAACCTTCACGGGAAGTGAGTTTGCCGACTTCCTGAT
>JAHFTZ010000028.1:430-11532 GCA_023265355.1 Terriglobus sp. | reverse complement strand
CAGAGGGCGGGGCGTCGTTCGTGGTTCCTGGTGTGACGACAGGAGGAACAGGAGTGTAGACCTCGGTGTCTTCGTGTTTGGGTGCTGGACCGGTGGCGGGCGTCTGGGCGGCGAGGGGAAGCGCCAGAGCCATCAGGACGGCGAACGTCAGAGAACGAGAAATTTGTAGGCGCATGATTGCGAGGAAGGATACAGGATCAGGGTGATGGGTGGCGATGCTTATCCGCTCGCGTCCCCGGCGTAGAGCGTTGGAAGGGCGACCGACCGAGCGAAATAAACCGGCGCAGTCATTTCGACCGACCAGAGCAAAGCTTAGGGAGTGGAGAAATCTGCTTCTGCCATGTGCCGGAGGCACACCTGATCACGCTTTGCGCGATGACCGAAGCAGATCTCTCCGCTTCGGTCGAGATGACGGTATTACTGGGTCGAGATGACGGAGATTTCCGTTGAGATGGTACGACCCTACTTTACCGATTGCTGCGCGAGAACGGCTGCGCCCAGGACTTCGTTTTTTGCATCTTCGGGGCGGGTTTCGATGGAGAAGCCTTGCAGGGGGCTCATGCGGACCATCTGTTCGATGTAGTCACGGAGCATCGGCAGTTCCACAAAACCAACGTTGTATCCGGTGATGTAAAACTTGCCCGCGCCTGAGATGTGAATGGACGATGCGGTAGCGGCAGCGAGGGCCTTGTGCCAGAGCTTTTTGAACTCGACGCAGCGCGGATCGCCCTTTTTCGCAGCGGCGAAGACGTCTTCGGGCTCCATGTCCAGGAAGCGGAGGCGCATGGCGCGGTGACCCATGATGCCCTCCACGTGTCCGCGACCGCCGCAGCCGCAGTAGGTTTCTTTATCGTCGAGCGAGACGACGGTGTGTCCACCCTCCCAGATGCCTTCGGTCAGGGGATAGCGTCCGAAGCCTACGCCGGTGCCGAGGGTCCAGACGCGGACCAGGGACTCCAGTTTGCCGTGGAGTGCGGCCAGGCCAGCGGCTACAGCGTCGGCGTCGTTGACGACCTTGACGGTTGTGCTGATGCCCTGGTTCTTGAGAGCGACACAGAGCTCTTCTGCGACCTTGGCTCCCTTTATCTGGGGCAGGTTGGGAGAGTCTTCCACAATGCCGTTGCGAATGATGCCGGGAAGAGCGACGCCTACGGAGTTGACGCTCTCTACGGTTTTGGCGAGGGTAATGATCTCGTCGCACATCACCTTGACGAGCGCCTCACGGGGCAGTTCGACGAGGGCGTCTTCTTCGTCTTCAGAGATGGGAAAGCACTGAAGTTCGCTTGTGATCTTGTTGTTCGCAACGATACCGGCGACGACTCGTTGTGAGACGGTGAGGCCGATGTTTTTCATTTCATTCTGGGTCATGGTGGCTCGCGGGGGTGCTTGGGTTATTCCGCCTACAAAAAAATCGGGCGGTAGAGTGGTGAGCGGATTATGGACTCTGCGGTGCAGGTTGGGCAAGTGGCCCGCGTGGCAGCAGTAAGCAGTTGAACAGGGAAGCAGATCAGCGAGCGAGCTAGGTAACAGGTTGTGGATTTAGGGGAAGGCTCGGCCCGCTGCCGGGGTCATCTTCCTCTTCGTCTCGCGAAGGGAAGGAGGGCGGCGGGGTATAGGTGGGGACTGCGATGGAAGGTTCGAGCATCTCGCCGAGCAGCGGGTAACGGCCACCATAGAAGTAAAGTCCCCAGGAGGTAAAGAACGCCGTGATGGGACCGTTGATGGAGAAGAATAGGACGATGGTTACGGCGGCGTAAGCGATGCAGAGGACGAGGGCGATCAGGGCGAAAAGGGCTCCACCGGCGAGGCCACCGTGGCGGACGAGAAGTGCGGGCAGGATGCCGACGAGCAGAAACGGGATAAGGAGGACAAGGGCAGTGACGAGGAAGACGATTAGGCGCGCGAGGGCGACGACGAAGGTAAGGATGATTTTGAGGAGGAAGTAGAGGGCGAACTCTCCGGGTTCTGCCGAGAGCACACTCATGGCGCGCTCCCAGGCGAAACCAATGGTGGCGCCTTCCAGGGCGAGGACGGGGAGAACGAAGTCTCTGAGAATCCAGGCGGCGATGGCCAGAGCGATGCCGCCGAGGATGCCGAGAACCACCATGGAGGCATTGCCCGCCTGACCGAGCGCGGTATGCCGAAGACCGAAGAACGCAGAAAATCCGAGCGCTCCGGCGACCAGGGTAAGAATGAGCGTGAGAGCGATCCACTGCCATGTGATGTCCGCATAGAGATCCCAAAGAAGGCGGATCTCTCGGCGGCGGGTAGCAAGTGCGTTGACGAGAACGAATTTGAAGCGCACGGAAAGGTAGAAGAGGATCGCGCCGAGGATTGCGAGGACGACGAAGAGGGGAACGAGGGCGGCCCCGCTGAGATGCGGTGCATGCCCAAACTGCGAGGCCTGCCGGTGGCCGTTTATGGAATGCAGGCGCATGCGTTGGCGGAAGGAGTTGAAGCCGGCGGTAGCGGAGAAGGTGCCAGCAAGCGTGGCTACGGCTGCCAGTTGGAGGAAGACCTTTTTCGAAGTCCCCTGCCAGAGCCATGCTTTGGCATGTTCCCAGGCTGGGGTGATGGCTTCTGCTGCGGAGTAGCGGCGCATGTTGCGTTCTCCCTCTTGAGGAGACAGGGTAACGCATTGCGGTCAGCGAGTCAGCAAGTTCGCGAGTCAGCGGGCCAGCTTTGGGACTGGCCGCCTGGGAGATCTGGCTTTTGGCTTTCCCGAGTCACTCTTTGCGAAAAACCCATGTCCCAAAAGCGGGACATGGGGCACCCGGCTTTGGCTTTACCGATGGGGCTTTGTTTTTTATTTCTATGTGGAGAGGACGATCAGACGAGTTTGGTTCCGCACTCTTCACAGAAGCGGGCACCGGGTGAAGAGATGTGTCCGCAGCCGGAGCAGGACTTCGGGGAAGGCGCGGGCGCTGGAGCACCGCATTCAGCGCAGAACTTACCACCAGTGAGCGTTGCTCCGCAGGCGGTGCAATGTGTGGCCGAGGCCTGAAGCTGTGGTGCGGCGGCTCCGGGGTTCAGGCGTACCTGGACGTCTGGATTCATATCGATGCCAGAGACATAGTCGGTGCCGAGCGCTTTTTCCTGCAACTGCTGCCGTGTGGCATCGAGCTGCGCCTGGTTGCGCTGAGAGATGACCTCCTGCTCGTACTTGGGTGTGCAGGCGGTGCACTGTGCGGCCGACTGATTCCAGCAGATCTCCGCGCAGACCCATTTGCCGCAGCGCTGGCAACGGCGAAACTTCTGCTTGACCTCTTCGACGGCTTTCTGCAGGGCACGATCGTGGGCGGGGCCACCGATGGCGCGCTGAATATCGTAGGTGGAGTTTCCGGCAGAGCTGAAGATGCCACCGAAGATCGAGCCAGCGGCCTGCAGGATGCCGCCCGCAGCGCCGATCAGAGATGGTTCGAAGGAAGACTTGTATCCGCTGTAGCAGTGATCGCAGCGGAACTCAAACTGGTATCCGCGGTCTGTGGATTCATCGGTGTAGTTGCGGACGAACTCGATCATGGCCATGCAGGCGACTCCTTTTACCGTTGGGAGAGATTGACTGCCATCGTACCGTTTATGCGAGCCACGCGTTCCATGCCTCAAGTGCGCGTTCGCATTGGAGACGGTGGCGTTCTTTCTTATCGCGGATTTTTTTGCGCAGATCTTCTTCGAGTGGGGGAATAAGGTCGAAGGTGATGTTGGCGGGCTGGAACTTGTTCACTTTGCCTTTGCCGCCGCCCATATCTTCCGCGTGGGTGATGTAGTGCATCAGCGATCCGTGGGCGCTCTGGCGCGGAGCAGGTGTGGGCGTCTCGCCATGGGCAAGAGCGGCGGCGTAGCGTCCAGCGAGCATGCCCGAGGCGATGGATTCTGTGTAGCCTTCGACACCGGAGAGCTGGCCCGCTATGAGAATGTTGGGGTGCTGCTTGAGCTGGAGAGTCTCCGTGAGTAATGAAGGCGCGTGGATATAGGTGTTGCGATGGATCTGACCGTAACGCAGGAAGGTTGCGTTTTCCAGGCCGGGGATGAGGCGTAGGATGCGCTGCTGGTCGCCGAACTTGATGTGGTTCTGGAAACCGACGAGGTTGTAGCTGTCGGCGCGGAGATTCTCCTGGCGAAGCTGGACGCAGGCGTAGGGCCAGCGTCCCGTTTTGGGATCGGTAAGACCGGCTGGCTTCATGGGACCGAAGCGGAGGGTGTCGCGGCCACGGCGGGCCGTGACTTCGATAGGCAGGCAGCCCTCGAAGTAGTCGAGCTTCTCCCACTGTTTTTCTTCGACGCTCTGCGAGTCGATGAGTGCGTCGAGGAAGACGTCGTACTCCTCTTTCGTGAAAGGACAGTTAATGTAGTCGGCGGTGCCTTTGTCCCAGCGGGCGGCCATGTAGACGCGGTCCATATTAATCGTGGTGGCGTCGACGATGGGGGCGATGCTGTCGTAGAAGGCGAGGTGGTCGGCGCCGGTGAGGCGCTGGAGTTCGGCGGTCAGTGGCGCGGAGGTCAGCGGACCGCTGGCTAGGATGGTAAGGGTGTCTTCGGAGTCCTCTTCGAGGGTCGTGACCTCTTCTCGCTTGATCGTAATGTTGGGATGTTGGACGAGGTCGATGGCGACGCGTTCGGAGAAGAGGATGCGGTCGACGGCGAGGGCGTGACCGGCCGGGACGGCGGTGGCGTCGGCGTGGCGGATGAGCTGGCCACCGGCGAGGCGCATCTCCTGCTTGAGCAGCCAGGGGGCTGTGTTTTCCGACTCGGATTTCAGGGAGTTGGAGCAGACGAGCTCGGCAAAGTCCGAGGTCTGGTGGGCCTCGGTGGACTTGATGGGCCGCATCTCGTAGAGCGTGACCTGGCAGCCTGCGTTGGCGGCCTGCAGAGCGGCTTCGGGGCCGGCGAGACCGCCGCCGATGACTTTGATTTTCCTGGGGATTTTCTTCACATCTCTATTGTCTCGCAGGTGGGGAGGAGAGCGCCTTCCTGACAGATCTGGTTTGTGCGCTCTGCGCGACCCCACCCTTTCTCGATAAAGCCGAGAAAGAATGGGGCACGGACCCGTTATTTTAGATACGGTTCTGGAGTTCGGCACGTCAAACCAGCTCTCGGCCTTATGCGATTCTGATTCTCGAGGAGCGTTCGATGTTTCTGAGCAAGCCCGTTCTGTGGAGAGCCGTTCTTGTCTTTGTGTTTGTTTCGTCCGTGGCGCGGGCGCAGGTGGCGACCGTTCCGACGTATGACGCTGTGTCGATCAAGCCGAACAAGACGGGGAGTGGGTCGGTTCATATAAGTTCCGCCACGGCGTACTACAACGCGACGAACGTCTCTGTGAAGATGCTTCTGCAGTCGGTGTATGACGTTCGCGAGACGCTGATCTCGGGGATTCCCGGGGATATCGATTCGCAGAGATTCGATATTGCGGCGAAGGTGGTGGAGCCCGATATGGATGCTCTGAGGAAGCTGACACCGAAGGAGCGCCGGGAGATGCTTTTGCCCGCGCTGCTGGAACGCTTTCACCTGCAGGCGCATACGGAGACGAAGACTCTTCCTGTTTTCGAGCTCGTCGTGGTGGGGAACGGGCCGAAGTTTCAGCGGACGGCGGATGCTCCGGGGAGGAATGCGGGCACGAGCGTGAACAGCCATGGCCACGGGACTGAGTTGACGACGCATGGCGATTCGATGAAATCTCTTGCAGAGACCCTGTCCCACCAGGTGCATCGGACGGTGATTGACAAGACGGGGCTGGCGGAGAAGTACGACCTGGCCATGAAGTGGACGCCTGAAGATAGTCCGGATACCTCTCCGGATGCCGAACCAGGACTCTTTACGGCGTTGCAGGAGCAGCTTGGGTTGAAGCTCCGGCCGGCGAAGGGTCCTGTGGAGACGTTGGTGGTAGATCATGTGGAGATGCCGACGGAGAACTAGATTTTTGTCGCCGCTCTGTCTTTTTTGTCATGCCGTAGGGAAGCGGGGATCTGCTGCTATCGCGCGGAGCGCGATAGGATGCGCCTTCGGCGCACAAAAGCAGATTTCTCCGCTCACGCTACGCGCTCGGTCGAAATGACGGTGTTGGTGTCGGGCATGAAACCTTCGTCATCTCGACCGGAGCGACAGCTTCATCGTCGCGGAGCGGAGAGATCTGTTGTTTCGGCTTTCGTAGAGGTCGCTCTTCGAGAGGACGATGTGCTTTACGTATAACATATGTCCCAAAATCGGGACATGGGGCACCCGGTTTCGTTCTCCACTGGGCCTGGTTTCAGTTGGTGGGGTAGGAGCGCCTTTTCCACGTGGCCGTCTTGCCGCGGGCTTTTTGGACGAACGCGGTCCATTGCAGAGCAAGCAGGGTTGCTATGCCTAGCGGGTGCAGGAGTGCTCCCCGGATAGATTGGCGGAAGCGGAGGACGCCGAGGACTCTTGGAAGGTAGGCGAGGGCCAGGGCTGTTGCGCTGAGGTTGGTTGCCGCGGGGTTGTGTGTGTAGAGGGAGGCCAGGAGCAGAGGAAGCGGGAGGATCTGTCCGAGGGCGAGGAAGAGCGTCAAAGGCGGGAGAAGCGTGGGTGTGGCCATGCCTTCGGTGGCGTTCTTGCTCAGGCCGTTCCATGTGTCGCGTGCGTTGGTATACATGCGGCAGGTTGCGAGTGTGGTGAGGTCCGCGAGGCGTGTGAGGTGGCCGTGCTGGCGGAACAGACGAGGCAGCAGAAGACCGTCGTGCATCGTCTGGCGGATGGCGGAGTGTCCGCCTACGGCGAAGTAGGTTGAGCGACGGCAGAGAATGAACTGCCCACAACCAGCGGCGTAGGCGGCACTGGTGCTGCGCGCCATCTGGCGCATGGGAAGAAGGCCGAGAAGGATAAAGTGGATCAGGGGCAGAAGAAGATACTCCAGCGTAGTGACCGTCTGCTGGAGGGGGAAGCCGCTGACCAGACCGGAGTTGGTCTGATGAAGGAACCCGGCCATGCGCGTGAGGGCTTCGGGTGCGAGTCGAACGTCGGCGTCTACAAAGCAGAGGAGATCGTGCGAGGCGTTCTGCGCGCCCTGCCAGCAGGCGTGTTGTTTTCCGTTCCAGCCTGCCGGAAGTGAGGCCGAAGAGATGAGCCGAATTGCTGGATAGCTCCGTGCCAGGATCTGGACGATCTCGGCTGTGCTGTCCGTGGAGTGGTCGTCGACCACGATGATTTCGAGTGTTGTGTTGGCGCTTGCGAGTGCGTGCTTGAGGGCTGCGGCGATCCCTGCGGCTTCATTGCGCACCGGGAAGATGAGGGTGATCTTCTCGCGCGCAGTGCCAGGTTGCGGGGTGCGGTACTCGAAGAGATTGAGGCAGAACATCATCGCCGGAATGAGAGCGCAGAGAATTGCGGCGATGGAGAGAGCGAGCATTTACTTCGAGGCCGGTCCGGCCGGTCCGGCCGGTCCGGGCGGCCCGCCGGGATGATCGGCGGAGAGGTGTTTGCCGCGCAGGCGCTGGAGGATGCCATAGACGCCGCCGGTTCCGCTCGTCCCTTCGAGCAAGGTGGTGAAGGGCGCGGGATCTCGGGTGAGTGCCAGCTCTTTGAGCTCATCCTGCGTTGCGACGGTGGCGGCTTCGGCGAGCGCGGTCCACTCCTGCGTCGTGTGCCTGTCGCTGGGGGTGACGAAGAGGGGCGCTCCGATGTTGATGAGAAGCTCCGGCAGACGCTGGTTCCAGAAGACGTATTCGAACGCGATGGGCTGCAGGGTAAGTTCGCGTTTGCGGGCGAGGAGCGCACCGATGCCGTTCGCAAAGCCCGCGGGGCGGAGGCGGGCGTCGGCGAACCGACCCTGCGGCGTGAGCCAAAGGACGTTCTTCCGGTCAAGGACGATCTGCTGCGCGGTGCGGAGGAAGTGAGCGGCACCGCGCGGTGTGCCGGGTTCGAGCGGAAAGACGCCGAGTTTGCGGAAGAACGGAAAGCGGTCGAGGGCCGTGGTCTCCATGGGGGCGTAGTGATTCCGCGTGGGCATGAGGCTGGTCGAGAGAACCATGCAGGCGAGGGGATCCCACCAGGAGGCGTGATTCAGTGTGACGACGAGTGGGGCGTCTTCCTTGCGCAGGCGCGTTGCGTTGGCAAGACGGACCGCGCGGAACGACGTACGGAGGTTGTGCTTTGCGATGGGGAGAAAGGCAGCGCGCAGGGTCTTCGAAACTGGGGTGAACTGCGGCATGAGATGAGTTTAGATCACGACTGCGGAATCTCTAGGTTTGGTGAGATTCCGCCGAGCAGAGAGCGGGAGATGTCGCGGCGACCCCCTTCTTACTGTTTGGTGTCGAGCGGATGCGCGCTCTTCTCGTAGAACTCGTTTTGGAGTTTGAGGCTGACATCGTCGGCCTTGATGGCGATAAGGGTTTTGGTGACGGAGTCGACCCACCACTTCATCTGGTATTCGCCAAGCTCGTGGGTTGCGACTGCGCCGTCGCCTGCGTAGTGGTCGGGGAAGCTGGCGTACCACCAGATGCCTGTGTAGACGCCTTCGGGCAGGTTGAGATGATGCTGGTCGGCGCCGGACTCCTGCGTAGCGCGCTCGGGGTGGACGAGGTCCGGGTGCGTGATCATCAGCTTGGAGGTCTCGCTCTAACCGGCGTGCTGGTCGTTGGTGGACTTCTTCTTCGGTCCACCGCTGGCCGGGGTGCGCTGGGAGAAGAGGTAGACGACGTAGTCATGCGGCTTATCGAGCTGCGACTGGGCGAAGTAAGGAAGAAGGCTGGTGTTGCCGCCGTGCCCGTTGACGATCAGGATCTTCTTGCAGCCGTTGCGGGACATCTCGTCCGTCGTGGCCTGGAGCAGGGCAAGCTGCAGGTCGCGGCTGTAGGAGACGGTGCCGGGCTCGTGGCGCGCTTCCGAGATCTGTCCGAAGTAATACTCAGGGAAGACGACGGCGTAGTTCTGCTGCGCGGCGTGGATGGCGGCGTAACGCGCGTTGATCAGATCGGAGCCGATGGGCAGGTGTGGACTGTGCTTTTCCATGATGCCGATGGGAAGGATGCAGGTGTTCTGCGCCTGGTGGATGGCGGTGACGAAGTCCGGACCGGTGAGCTCTTCCCAGTGGACGGAGAGCTTTGGATTCTGTGCGTGTGCGACTTGGACGGTGGTGAGGATCAGAAAGGCCGAGAAGAACTTCATTTTACTTATGCGCGTCATGTAAGGGACTCACTCTCTGCGCGGATTTTAGCATCGAGCGGCAGGCTTCTTGCACGAGTTACTTCATCGTAGTGGCAAGCACGTCTACGAACTCGGATGGGGCATCGAGAGCACGGAGAATCGCAGGGACGAGCTTTTTTCCGTTTTCGCCGTTTGTGAGAATAACTGCGCCGGAGCGAGTCGTGGGCGAGAAGTAGGCGAAGGTGTAGAGACCGGGATCGTGGCCGGTATGCATCATGACGGTCGTGTCTTTGAAGCGGAGGATCTGCCAGCTCAGGCCGCTGCCCAGGGCATCGGGACACAGACCGGTGGGGAGCCTGGAACACATCTCTTCTTTGAGGTTTACCTGGATGGTGTCGCGCTCTTTTGCTATGTCTTTCGTGATGCCGCGGTTCTGCAGCACGGCCTGCAGGAGGAGAGCGTAGTCCCTGGCCGTGGTGTAGACCATGTCCGCGGAGATGGGATGGTCTGCGAAGCGAGGCGTGAGCCAGTTGCCCTTTTCGTCCGCAGGTGCGGCCACGCGGCCTTCAAACCAGGGCTGACGCGTGAAGGCCGTGTCGTGCATGCCGAGCGGGTCGAAGATGAGTTTGTTTGCGTTGGCATCGAGGGGCAGGCCGGTCTTCTTTTCCATGAAGCGTGCAAGGTACTCGAAGCCTTCTCCGGAGTATCCATACCGCGCGCCGGGTGTGAACTTGAATGTGAGCACGTTACCGGTCTCAGAACGCCAGTTGGGAAAGCCGGTCTGATGAGACAGGGCGATGCGAGGCGTGAGAAGGAGCCGCCGCTCGTCATTGGCAAGATCGGGATCGGCCCACGTGGTCGCCATCGGTTCGTCCAGGGTGAATTTCCCCTGCGATAGAAGACGCAGAGCGACCTGGGCCGTAATGGGTTTTGTGAGTGAGGCGATGTTATAGAGCGTGCGCGGTGTAGCAGGCTTGTTTGAGTCCTGTTGGCCGTAGGCGCGTAACAGTGTGATCCTGCCGTTTTGGATCTGCGCGATGGAGACGCTGGGGACATGTTCCTGCAGCAACAGCGGAGGGATCTCCCGGGCGAGCCTGGGACTCTGCGCGAGCGGGGCATCGCGACCGAGAAGGCAGGCGAACGCGAGAGCGATGCAGGGTGCTGTTTTGTGTCTCATGCGGGTTTGGACTAAAGGATGTGAGGTAAGTTTCGGTTGGAGATAGAAAAGTTTCAGGCAGTAACGCTTCACTGCCCTTTACTCGTAGTGGAGGGCGACCCACCGGGGCATCAAAGGGCCGATCCCGTTGTTGCCTCTGCCGACAACAGGGGACATCATGCCTTAGATGCCGATGCAAGAGAGGAAGACGGCGAGCCTCCGGCCTTATTGTGGAGTGATGTGTCCCTATCGCGCCAGTTCCAGGACTACTTCAACCTCTTGATGCCGGGTGCTGCCGGGGAGATCCAGGCCGCCCAGAACAAGCGGTTTGTTCAAGGTGAGGATGGAGGTCCCTTCGAGTAAGGTCTGCCGGATGACGGGATCCTGCAGGCCCACGCTCGACTTTTCTTCCGCGATGCCGGATTGCTCGACCTTGGTGCGCAGCCGGATGCCTTTCATCCCATCGACGTACTCGTCCAGGGAAGCGTCAATGTTCAGGCCCACATCAATATACTGCACCTGGCTATTGTGTGGAGATGTGGGGGAGGCGCTTACACCGGTGATAAGCGGCACGCGGCTACCCTGTTTGAGCGTAGTCCGTCCACCCGAGACGACGATGACAGAGAAGTGCTGCGTGCCGACGCGCTTACTTCCGTCCATCTCGGTGATGGTGTACGTGAGGCGGTAGGTTTTCTTCAACCGGTCCAGGTCGCCGATGAGTTTCTCTGCAAGAAGGAGCTGGGCGGGAGTTCCTTGAACAAAGATGGCGTTCTGCGAGGGCACCAGGTAGACCTTATCTGCGGGATCGAGAAGGTTGCGTAGGGCGGTTGTGATCTCGGTCACGTCG
>JAHFTZ010000028.1:0-420 GCA_023265355.1 Terriglobus sp. | reverse complement strand
AGAAGCGTCTTTGCGAGTTTCATCCTGTATCTCCTTCTTGCGCTGCTGTTCGAGCTCATTGTTTTTCTCCCGATGCGGGAGGTTCAAAGAAATTCTGGAAGTCTGCTTTTTCTTCTTTCTCCTGCCGGAGCCGAAGTTGCGTGTTGAGCATGGCGAGTTGCTGCGGATCGCCCCTGTGCGCGATGCCGATCAGAAGCTTCTCTTGTTCCGTCAAAGGAAGCGGAGGCGCAGGCTGACTGGGCGCGTGCATCGCTTCGAGCAATGGAGAGTCTTCCCGACGGGCAGGTCCTGTTTTATGTGCCTTCGGTCTTTGCGGTGGCTGGACACGGGGTGCGGAGGGGACCTGCGGCTGAGGGCTTGATGGCGCCTGTGCAGGTTGCAGGGATGCGGTGGTATTTTCCGGCGCTGCGGGATGATGAG
>JAHFTZ010000027.1 GCA_023265355.1 Terriglobus sp. | reverse complement strand
CGGCCGCGTCTCGCTCGATACCGGAGAGATCTTCCTCCCCGACCTCCAGCTCAGCAAGGAACAGATCCAGGCCACCACCAACCTCACCATCGCCGCCTGCGGCACCTCCTGGCACGCCGGCCTCGCGGGCAAGTACATGATCGAACGCCTCGCACGCCTGCCCGTGGACGTCGACTACGCCTCCGAATACCGCTATCGCGACCCCATCCCCTCCGCCCTCGGCCTCCTCATCACCCAGTCCGGCGAGACCGCGGACACCATCGCCGCGCAGGCCCAGATGATCGCCGCCGGAACGCCCACGCTCGCCATCTGCAACGTCGTCGGCTCGGCCATCACGCGCAAGGCCCAGGGCGTCATCACCACCAACGCCGGTCCGGAGATCGGCGTCGCCTCCACCAAGGCCTTCACCGCACAACTCACCGCCCTCTTCACCCTCGCCATGTATTTAGGACAACAACGCGGCCACCTCACGCCTGCCATGTCGCTCCACTACGCCACAGAACTCACCAGAATCCCCGCCAAGGCCGAAGAGATCCTCCGCTCTGTCGACGACCAGTGCGTCCATCTCGCCAAACTCTTCAGCGCAGCCAACGACTTCCTCTTTCTCGGTCGAGGCATCCACTTCCCCATCGCCCTCGAAGGCGCACTCAAGCTGAAAGAGATCTCCTACATCCACGCCGAAGGCTACCCTGCAGGCGAGATGAAACACGGCCCCAACGCCCTCATTGACGAAAACCTCCCCGTCGTCTGCATCGCCACCCAGGACCCGGCAGACCCCAGCAGCGTCCTGCGCTACGAAAAGACGCTCAGCAACATCCAGGAAGTCACCGCCCGCTCCGGCCGCGTGATCGCCATTGCCACCGAAGGCGATCACCAGATCACAGGCCTCGTAGAACACACGATCCACATCCCCGCCGCACCCGACCTCTTACTGCCCATTTTGGAAACGATCCCGCTGCAACTGCTTGCGTACCATATCTCTGTGAGACGAGGCTGCGATGTGGATCAGCCGAGAAATCTGGCTAAGAGCGTGACGGTGGAATAGCTAAATGGCAGGAAGGTTGTCTATGTGATTTATAGCGGTAGCTATATTTTCACCAAGATTTGCACCCTTTACGCAAACGCCGATTACGCGATTGTTCTGGTCTAACACGGGGCCTCCACTATTACCCTGATTGATAACGGGACTTACGACTAAGTTAGTCACGGCACTAAAAGCATATGATCGAATCAGTTGACCCGAGATGAGCGAGGCCGGGCTTCCAGCATTAAAATGGGGGTAACCAAGCACCTTTAACGGAGACCCCGCGGTCGGAATCGGAGCTCGTCCTAATTGAATCGTTGGTTTCGGTGGCTTCAGGCATTCGAGGATGGCAAGGTCATAGTTTGAAGACCCTTTGATTGCTTTCACGGGTATTCCATCTATGCTTGCGGTAGTTTTGAATATCTTCAACTTGGTATACATCGTGCCATGTAAATCTCGAACTGCATGATTTGCAGTTACTAGACCAACATTTTCAAGCCAAAAAGCCGTTGAGTGAATTTCTATACCATCCGAATCAGTTGCCTGAAGCACATATACAGAACGCTTCAAGGTGTCGTCGTTGGCCAGGCTAGTCGAAATAATAGGTTTGCAGTTCGCTTTAGGGTCTAGCTTTAAAAACCTCTCCATCAGGCGAAAATAGACTTCGTTGTCTCTTCCCTTTACGTGCCCTAGGTGTTCTAGTCTGCCACGTACAACAGATATGAAGTCCACATCTTGACGCTTCTTAACATCGTAGGTCTGGAGAAACTCTTCAGTTGCGAGTTCCAAGCCGAAATTTTGCCATGCATGAAGCATGCATCGCAGACGCCGAATTTGAGATCTTCTTACATTTAAATTCTTTGCTCCGACAATCACTCCAGTTACTTCTTTTCTGGATCCATCACCGGCGAGCCTTGTTTTAAGTGGATTTAGCGCAAACCCGGAATTTGCCAAAATGGCTAGCAAGACACTTCCAGGTGCAAATGCACCTGTTCCATCCCTCTCCACAATTGCTTTGGGTAGGCTAGCAGTAGAAGAGAATGTGAGATCGTCTGCATACCTCGTATAGAAACATTTATGCTGGCGAGCTAGATGTTTCAACTTAGAATCTAATTGCCCGCAAATCATATTTGAGACGATCGGCGATGTTGGAGCTCCTTGCGGCAACACACCATTATGACAACAGATTCGTGCAATCAATTGTGCGACTTCTTTGGTGTAGTTGTAGGGAGCAGCCATCAGCAAGCCCCGGACTCTTCCAAAATGTATAGATGGGAAAAAATCCGCAAGGTCGCAGTTAAATACAATTTTTGCGCCAATGTGCGCGCGTGCATTAGTTACGATCCCCCTCTTACGTATAAATCCATGAACAGACGATCTAGTGCCGTACTCTCCCGCTAGAAAGTTGGCGAGTCGTTTCTGAATCACCAGGAGTCTTCCCTTTGGGGCATTTATTAGCCTCCCTCCGCCAGATTTCTTCGGAATCAGGAAGTTTTTATATTTCTTGGAGTATACGGAAGCGTAAAGGTCAGTCGGTGTCATTCCCAGAATTGCACTTAGGGCAGCGGCATCTGGCAATGGAGAAGGCTGGGACTTTGGCATGATATGAACCGGAAGAAGCTTTCTAGCATTTAGTACGTTCAGAACTCGACGCAACTAGAATATAGATCCGAGCCTGCATTACTGGTCCATTTAAGGATGCCCTCGCGGGAACGCAAGGGAGGTTCAAAGCTTCTTCCGGTTTGAGCAGAATTTTAGCATGGCCCGGGAAAGCGAAAACCGCTCCTAACTTCCACCCGCCTCAAAATCCAAAACGGAACAAGCACCCTACCCGCACATCGCAAAAACGCGATGTACGGGGCACCCAGAGTTTCGATTTCCTAAGAAGTCCGTGGCAGCTTTAGTTTTCCAATCCCCACAGAAACGGGTGCCCCATACATGCGCAGCTTTATCGTGCATGTGTGGGTATTCGCGCGAAGGCGCGAACCGCTTCTCGATCTCC
The DNA here is from genome assembly GCA_023265355.1 of Terriglobus sp. GTDB lineage: Bacteria > Acidobacteriota > Terriglobia > Terriglobales > Acidobacteriaceae > Terriglobus. Next base: position 8,518 of record JAHFTZ010000027.1, on the reverse strand, counting down.
ACCCCACCTCAAAACCAAAATGGAACAACCATCCCTCCCGCACATCGCAAAAAACGCGATGTACGGGGCACCCAGACCTTTGGGTTTACTAAAATCCGAGGATGCCCGCAGGCCTGAAGCGCTACCAGAAGTCTGGTCATCTCCACTTCATCACCTTCAGCTGTTACAAACGTCTTCCCTACCTCGCATCAGACGAAGCGAAGCAAGTCTTCACAGAGCGCCTGGAAAAGACCCGACTTAAACATGAGTTCGAAGTCATCGCCTACGTCATCATGCCGGAGCATGTTCACCTCTTACTTACAGAGCCGCCAAACGTCAGTCTCAACGTCGCACTGAAGTCCCTCAAACAGGAAACCTCAAAGATCCTGAAAGGCAACCGCGACCACTTCTGGCAGGCGAGGTATTACGACTTCAACGTCTTCACCACACCCAAAATCAAAGAGAAGATCCATTACATCCACACCAACCCGGTCACACGTGGTCTGGTAGTCGAGCCCCAAGAATGGCCATGGTCCAGCGCTCAGGAACAGAGCCGATCATCCTAACTCTCGAGCCTGCATAAACATGCACCCGCCAGAATAATTATTCATAAATATTTGATTACAAACCATTTACTGGACTTCGCGCACAGCTTAGGGCAGACTTGAGATAAGCACCACAAAGGCTTGAGTATGTTTTACAAAAATGCAGCGAACGTTCTAACTGGAAAAGAAAGTACCGCAAGCTCTAAACCGCGCCTCGTCCTCATGCCTTCGGCGCAAGGCAAAATCACGGCAAACCGAGCCCTTCCCGAGCTTCTGTCCATCACCGCCCGCCGTTGTTCTTCCTTCTTTGCAGAGGCAGCCGTTCTGGTCCTCGTCTTCGGCGTGTTGGACTTCTTTATGCTGCGCGGCAAGATCGAAATCGGCTGGGTAGGCGGCGCGTTCGCCATCTCGCTCGGCCTGCTCGCTGCCAGCATCGCCACGGACTTCAGTGCGCGCCGCTGGCTCTGGAGTCATCCCTAGCGTTCCCACGGAAGACCCTTCTGAGTCCTACGAGGACTAGCGCGTCCGCTGTCGGAAGTCTGCGCTTCAGACCACACGGAGCAGCAGCTTCCGGGCAGCGAGTGCGAGCAACAGCCGCGAGATACCGCTGAACAGAATCGCGACCCCCACCATCGTTCCCACCGCCCAGGCGGTCGAGGAAGGCAGGTGGGCTGCGATCATCACGCCCAGCAGCACCGACACCATGCCATCAAAGAGCAGCCAGCCGCTCCCGGAGAGAGGCCGTACAGCCGCCGCGAAGCCGAACTCGGCAAACCCCTTCAGCACCAGGTAAGCGGCCAGCACAACGGTGAGGGACGTAAGGCCTGCCAGCGGATTGCGGAACAGATAAATTCCGATTGCCAGATAGACCACACCCACAAGCACCTCCCAGAGCAGTCCACCCGCTCCGCTCGTGTGCCACGCAAAGCCCAGGTGCAGGATTCCCGTGAGCATCAGCAGCCACGCAACGATTGCGCTCACTGCCACGCCCGCGGCCAGCGGCCAGCCGAGAGCCACCACGCCTAACAGAATCATCAACACGCTGAGACCGATCGACCATTGAATCGACTCGTGTGCAATTCCGCGCAACTCCGACTTAGCCATGACAGCACCTCTCCGTGCTTAGAAGATACTCTCCGCCCGATTCGACGCTGTGACTCCGATCACATCCCAGCGTCCACCAATATAAAAGTGCTACCCTGCGGCCATGCGTTTTCTTGCTGTCCTACTCGCCAGCCTCGCGGCTGCGCCTCTCTCTGCCCAGGGCCCCGCGTACGACCTCTTGCTTCAAGGCGGCCACGTCATCGACGCCAAAAATAACGTCGACGCCATCCGCGACGTCGCTATCAAGGACGGCAAGATCGCCGCCCTCGCCGTAGGCCTTCCGGCATCCGCAGCGAAGAAGACCATCCAGATCTCCGGCCTCTACCTGACGCCGGGCCTGGTGGATATGCACGTCCATTTCTTCTGGGGGAACAATACTTCTGCCTGGAAGAACGGCGATCTCAGCCTGCCCCCGGACGCGATGAGCTTCCGCGTCGGCGTCACCACCATGGTCGATGCAGGCTCCTCCGGCTGGCGCGACTTTCCCGAGTTCCGCCGCCGCATCATCGATCACGCAGCCACGCGCGTGCTCGCCTTCGTCAACATCGTCGGCGACGGCATGGCGAACACGGACGACGCGGCTGAGCAGAACGAGCACGACATGGATCCGGCGAAGATCGCCGAGCTGGTCCGCGCGAATCCCGACATCATCGTAGGCATCAAGACCGCGCACTGGCAGCAGCCCAACTTCATCTCCGTCCAAAAAGCAGAAGAGGCGGCAAGGCTCACACACCTCCCCGTGATGGTCGACTTCGGCTTCTTCAACAACAAGTCCTACGAAGAGATGATCAGCCATATCCTTCAGCCCGGAGACATCAGCACGCACATCTTCCGCATGCCAGCGCCTCTGCTGGATAAGAACGGTCACCCCGCCCAGTTCATGCTCGACGCCCGCAAGCGCGGCATCAAATTCGATGTAGGCCACGGCGGCGGCAGCTTCCACCTCCCGTTGGCGGAGCCCATGATCCAGCAGGGCTTCCATCCCGACTCCATCTCGACGGACCTGCACATCTCATCTGCCAACGGCCCCATGATCGACATCCTCAGCGTCATGTCGAAGATCATGGCGCTCGGTGTTCCGCTCAATGAAGTCATCCGCGAGACCACCGCTAATCCCGCCGCTGAGATCAACCGCCCCGAACTAGGTCAGATCGCCGTCGGCTCCATCGCGGACATCGCCGTCCTTCGCGTGGACAAAGGCGACTTCGGCTTCACAGACATCGCCGGTGGCCGCGTCACTGGCCACGAACGCCTCGGCTGCGAAATGACGCTACGCGCGGGCCGCATCGTCTACGACTACAACGGACGCGCGGGCGTTCCCTGGCATGGCGCGAAGCTGCCCTACCCCACGCAGTAGGCTAGTCGCGCACGAGCACATGCCTGTGCCGCTGCAGCCACCAGCACGGCGAGTCGCCGCCCTCTGGAAACAGCGAACGGCTGCACTGCACATCGATGGAGCCATCCGAGTAATACTCTTCCTTGTTGCCCTTCAGAGCGGCCACGGTGAACTGATCCACAGTGATCGTTGCCACACCCGCGCCATGCGAGAGATGCACGCGCCACACCGCCCAGTCCACGGCATACGCCAGCGCCAGCAGAACCACCGCACCCGCCGCGACCTTCCCGAGAATCCGCAAAACATATCCGACCATGCCTCGCAGCGTAACAGAAGACCCTCTCGCGTCTGTTAGCATCCAATTTCCCATGTCCGGAAATCACTTCGATCTCAACGTCGCCGCAGCAGGAGAGATGCAGTTCCAGGGTTTCAACCTCCGCCACAGTGCAGACGAGCAGGCGCAGCTTGCCACCATCGTCGCTAACGACGGCGTACCTCAGGCTGATCGTGACGCACTTCTGGATCTCCGCGATCTGCTCTGGTCCTCCATCGACAACGACACTTCGCGCGATCTCGACCAGATCGAGTGGGCCGAAGAGACCGTTGACCCGGTAAATAGTAAGGACAAGGCCATTCGGATTCTTATCGGCGTCGCGGATGTCTCCGCCGCCGTCGCGAAGGACTCGCCCATTGACCGCTTCGCCCGCGACCAGACGCAGACTGTTTACACCGGCGTGCGCAACTTCCCCATGCTGCCCAACGCTCTCTCCACTGGCCTTACTTCGCTTAACGAAAACGAAGACCGCGCCGCGCTCGTCATCGAATACACCGTCCTCAAAGACGGCTCAATGATCAACCAGAAGATCTATCGCGCGCAGGTACAGAACAAGGCGCAGCTTGCCTACTCGAGCGTCGGTCCGTTTCTCTCCGACAACAAGATTGACGCACGCCTCAGCGTCAAACTGGCAGCAGAGCCTGACCTCCAACAGCAACTTCGCCTACAGGACCAGGCGGCACAGAATCTTCGCGCGGCCCGCGCGCGCAACGGCTCGCTCGACTTCCGCCGCTCGGAGGCGCAACCCATCCTCGCTGACGGTGCGGTGAAATCCATCGAGAGCGTCGAACACAACCGCGCCATGCAACTCATCGAAGACCTCATGATCGCCTCGAACGAGACCGTGGCCGAGAGCCTGCACAACGCGAAGCGCTCCAGCCTTCGCCGCATCGTTCGCTCGCCCGAACGCTGGCAGCGCATCGTCGATTTGGTCGCTCTGAAAGGCACACAGCTCCCCGCTGAGCCCGATTCGCTCGCGCTCAACGAGTTCCTCCTCGAACAGCAGAGGGCCGATCCCGATCACTATCCCGACCTCGCACTCACGATCATCAAGCTGATGGGAGCGGGAGAATACGTTCTCTCGCGCGGCAACGATCCTGCGCCGCCCGCTCACTTCGCTCTCGCCGCGCAGGATTACTCGCACTCGACCGCACCCAACCGCCGTTTCCCTGATCTCGTGACACAGCGTCTCGTCAAGGCAATGCTTGCGCATGAGCCCGCGCCCTATGGGGACGACGAACTCGCGATGATCGCCGAGCACACCAACGATCGCGAACGCGCCACCAACAAAGTCGCTCGCTCCATGTTCAAACGCATCGCGGCAGTCGCTCTGCGAAATCGCGTGGGAGAGACCTTCAACGGAGTCATCACGGGCGCCAGCGACAAGGGCGTCTGGGTGCGAGTCTTTACGCCTCCCGTCGAAGGCAAGATCGTTCAAGGAGACAGGGGCCTCGACGTCGGTGACAGGGTTCGCGTCAAACTCATCCACACCGACCCGCAACGTGCCTTCATCGACTTCGCCAGAGTGTAAAACCGTGCCCCATTCTTCGCGACCGTATCGCGAACATGTCGGGTCGCGCAGAGCGCACAAACCGAATCTCACAGAAAGCCACTCAACGGGTGCCCCATACATGAACAGCTTTTATCGTTCATGTGTGGGTATTCGCGCGGAGCGCGAACCGTTTCTAAATCCTCTCTCGCCGAATCCAAGAGGGAGACAAAATCCCACCCGCACACCGCAAAAAACGCGATGTACGGGGCACCCGGATTTTCGACACCCAAGAACCTAAACCCGTCCCAGCGTCACCGAAAACCATCGGCGTTCATCCATCCAGGTCTCCTCCACCGAAAAGCCCGAATCCTCCACCAACTCACGCACGCGCTCCGGGGTGAACTTGTAGCTGTTCTCTGTATGAATCGTTTCGCCGTTGGCAAACGGCACCATCAGGTTCGCCGCCGGGATACGCACTCGCTGCGCGGTCAAACTTTCAAGATGCATCTCGATCCGCGACTCTGCCGCGTTCCATCGCGCACGATGACGAAACCGCGCAAGATCAAAGTCCGCACCGAGTTCCTTATTCAACCGCCGCAGCACATTCAGATTGAAGGCCCCGGTCACGCCGTTCTCATCGTCATACGCGGCGACCAGCGTCGCTTCGTCCTTCACCATGTCTGTTCCCAGCAATAACGCATCGCCGGGCTTCAGCTGTCCTCGCAGATTTCGCAGAATCGCACGAGCGTCCTCAGGCGAAAAGTTTCCGATACTCGATCCGATATAGAGCGCCAGCGTCGGCCCATTGTACGGAGCCAGTGCGAGCGAATCCGTCACATAGTTCGCAACCTCCGGCTCAACGCGCACCTCGGATAAGGAGCGCGACAGGCTCTCGCAGGCTTCCTCCAAAGCGCTGGCAGAGACATCGATCGGGACGTACGTCACCTCGCCCTGCAACTTCACAGCGGCATCCAGCAAAATGCCCGTCTTCGAAGCCGTACCTGCGCCAAGCTCTACAACGCGCAAAGGCTTCGTGGACGCGCCCTTCGCCGCGGAGACAATCCCCTCTGCATATCCGGCAAAGATCGCCCGCTCCGTACGCGTCGGATAGTACTCCGGCAAAACCGTAATGCGTTCAAAGAGACGCGATCCTGCAGCGTCATAAAAAAGCCATGGTGCCAGCGATCGCGGCTGCGGAATCAGACCACGCTGTACCTCGCGAATCACCGCGCACCGCGTCAGCTCCTCGGCCGACACTTCCATGTCACGAACTAAAGCACCCATTACTACCCACCCTCTACTTCGCTAGTCGAAACCCGGAGAACTGCCACCGGGTCGACGCCTGGAAAAAATTACGATACGTCACACGCATATGACTCGCCGGCGTAACGCATGAACCGCCGCGCAGAATCATCTGGCTCGACATGAACTTGCCGTTGTACTCGCCCAGCGCTCCCGGCAGTGGTTTGTATCCCGGATAGCCCGTATACGGACTCGCCGTCCACTCCCAGCAATCGCCGATCATCTGCCGCAAACCTTCGCCGATCCCTGCTGCAGGATGAAACACTCCCACATCCCACAAATTCCCGTCAAGCGCTAATGGCGCAGCCGCCGTCTCCCACTCCGCCTCTGTCGGCAATCGACAACCAATCCAGCGCGCAAACGCATCGGCTTCAAAAAAACTCACATGGCACACGGGCGTATCCAGAAGCTCCGAAAGCCCGCGATAGCCGCCCAGCGTGAAGACCTTCCATCCCGTTGCATCTGCAGCATCACGCTGCCAGTACAGAGGAGCGCGCCACCCCTCGGTCTCCACGGCACTCCAGCCCTCGGAGAGCCAGAACTCCGGGCGGTCATACGCATCGTCCGCCATAAACTCCAGATACTCCCTACAGGTAGTCATACGGTTCGCAAGCAAGTAAGGCTCCAGGTAAACCTTGTGCCGTGGCGTCTCATTGTCGAAGCAGAAGTCCAAAGGATCTCCGGTCTTCAGCGGATACCCAATCTCCTGCAGACCGCCGGGAAACTCCGTCCACGTCAGTTGACTTGCCTCTCCCTCGGTAAGAATCGTGTCGCGATACACGGGATGCAGAGGATTCGTGAAGAAGGCGTTTTTCAGATCCGTAAGAGCAAGCTCCTGGTGCTGCTGCTCGTGATTCAGCCCCAGCACAGTGCGCCGTACCGCCTCCTCTTCGATCTCTCCAGAAAGCAGACGCTCCATCGCCGCATCCACATGTGCGCGAAACTCCAGAATCATCTCCAGCGAAGGGCGGGAAAACGAAGCGCGCAGCTTTTTCTCCGGAATCTCTTCGCCGAGCGAGACGTAATAGCTGTTAAACAGCCAGTGGAAATCCGGATGGAACTCGACATACTCTGGCAGAAACTGACGCAGCACAAAGGTCTCGAAGAACCAACTCGTGTGCGCCTGGTGCCACTTGATCGGACTCGCATCCGGGGTCGACTGGACCATCTGGTCCTCGGCGCTCAGACCCCTCGTAATCTCCGCAGTCGCTCCGCGCACCGCTTTATAGCTCGCCAGCAGACTCTGAATCTGCACACTTTTGCTCTCTGAGACCTGGATCATCGTCGGTTCTCCCATGCGGCTGATTACCCTAAGATGCTTCAGTCAACACCATCGGTGCATTCATTGCCACCCCAAAAGGACGGGCACGCTCCAAATTTATTCCTCTAAGAAGCGCACCGGAAACAAAATCCTGTACCCACGAGTATGTCCGTTTCCGGACGCCCATCCCGGCATATGGACACTGAATCGGCTTGAGCCCACAGCTAAGTTGTGCAGAACGCAGGAAACATGCGGCTCGTCTTTGGGCAGGAACGTGCTTCTTTCCGCAACAGTAATTGCACGGCCTTTTAAGCAGCGGAGAACGACCCATGACGACCCTGACGCAGGATGTACGCTACGCACTCCGGCAGTTGCGCAAAACGCCAGCCTTCACCCTCACGGCGATTCTGACGCTGGCACTCGGAATCGGCGCGAATGCCGCCATCTTCACGCTCGTCCATGCCGTCCTTCTGCAAGGCCTCCCTGTAACCAATCCGGAAACATTGATACGAATTGGCGATCGAAATCAGTGTTGCGTTAACTCCGGCGCTCGCGATGATGGCAACTACGCCCTATTTCCGACGGAAACGTATGAACAGATTAAAAAGAACGTGCCTGAGTTTGAAGAGTTGGCCGCCCTGCAGGCGGGCTTTGCCTATCGCCCAGTCATCGCCCGTCGCGACGGCGGCCAGGCGGCCGCCCGGTCCATCGTGGGTGAATTCGTCTCCGGCAACTACTTTCGAACCTTCGGCCTGAATCCCCATGCCGGTCGTCTGTTGAACGATTCCGACGACGTTGCAGGCGCGCCCATCGTCGCCATCATGAGCTACGACACCTGGCAAAGCGAATACTCCGGCGACCCCTCCATCATCGGCAGCACCTTCTGGGTCAACACCAAACCTGTCACGATCGCAGGCATCGCCCCCAAAGGTTTCTATGGAGATCGCCTCTCCAGCACGCCCCCCGAACTTCTACCTGCCCATCGAGTCCATGCCCGTTCTGGCGAACGTCGGCTACGTGCATGATCCCGAAGCGAACTGGCTGTACATCGTCGGTCGCGTCAAGCCAGGCGTTGCACTGGGTCCCCTGCAGGAGAAGATCAGTGCGATTGTGAAGCAGATGAAGGCGCCCAGCAAAGACTTTGCCGGTACGCGCGGCAAAGAGT
>JAHFTZ010000395.1 GCA_023265355.1 Terriglobus sp. | reverse complement strand
GGTCCCAGAAGAGGAAGAAGTTGCGCCATCCAAAAATGCGCTTGTCCCAACGGAGATGCAGGTCCGCGTTCTCCCGCCCACCGACAAAGAGCTCGTCGATGCTCTGTTCCGAGGAGATCTTCTTGAAGGGCTTCTTCGCGTAGATGATCGACAGAGGGACGAGGATACTGCGGGACCAGGAACTGATCTCGTAAATATTGAAGTAGAACCAGTTGGGAAAGAGGACGATCTCGGGCGGGATGGCAGGCACCGCATCGTAGTCGTACTGCCCAAGCGAGCACAGATAGATCTTTGTGAAGGTGTTGCACTCTACGACGCCACCATGAGCGAGAACCCAATTACGAGCCTTCACCATGTAGGGTTCTTCGGTGGAGTGTCCCATCAACTTCAGGGCGAAGTAGCTCTTCACGCCATAGTTGATGTTCGAGGGACCACCGGGATAAAGACTCCATCCGCCATCTTCATTCTGATGACGCAGGATCTCATTGATGGCGCGCTGCTTCTTGCCCTGATCGCCGGTGCCGAGCAGGGTGTGGACATAGATGTAGTCGGCCTCGAGCATGACATCAGCTTCGAGTTCGCCAACCCAATACCCCTCGGCATCCTGCTGGCCAAGAAGCCAGTCGATGGAAGATTTGATGCCTTTTCCGACGGTCTCAAGGCCGAGATCCATGCGACCAAAACGTGGCTGAGCGGACGCCTGTGCTGCTGGCGGAGCGGCCGCAGCACGAGCGGCTCTTGCTGCTCTCTGCGCTTCGCTGATGTGATTACCGCCGGGTGTGTCCATTCAATCTCTCTGGTCTACTTCTAACTCGAGTTACGCGCGCGGCTGCGTGATGGCGCCGGGCGCGGAGGCAATAGCCTGAACGATCTCCGGGGGAAGCCCAAAGCGCACATTTTCTGGCATAACTTCGACTTCATCCACGGAGCCAAATCCGCGGGACTGCAGATAAGCAACAACTTCCTTCACTAGAACTTCGGGCGCCGAGGCACCTGCTGTTACGGCCACATTGCCAACGCCTTCCAGCCACTCAGGCTGAATATCTTCCGCCTTATCGATCAGAAAGGAGTTGGTCCCAATATTTTGGGAGACTTCGACGAGACGGTTGGAGTTGGAACTGTTGCGCGAACCGACAACCAGAACCAGATCGGCGCCGGGAGCCACCTTCTTTACGGCCGTCTGGCGGTTCTCGGTGGCATAGCAGATATCCTGCGCGTGCGGTCCTACGATGTTCGGAAACTTCTGCTTTAACGCCTCGATCATGTACTTCGCTTCGTCGAGGGAGAGCGTGGTCTGCGTCAGATACGCGACCTTATCGGGATCCGGAACTACCAGGGCCTTTACTTCTTCGACCGTGGAGACGACCTGGGTGACATCAGGAGCTTCCCCCTGCGTACCCTCCACCTCTTCGTGGTCGCGGTGGCCTACAAGGACAAGAGAGTACCCTTGCTTGGCGAATTTAATGGCTTCTACGTGGACTTTTGTGACCAGGGGGCAAGTGGCGTCAACCACCTTCAAACCGCGCGCCTTGGCGGCGTCACGAACCGCCGGAGAGACGCCATGCGCGGAGTAAATCACGCGCGCTCCGGATGGCACTTCATCGAGCTCATTGACGAAGATCGCGCCTTTTTTTGCAAGATCGTCGACTACGTACGAGTTGTGGACGATCTCTTTACGAACGTAAATGGGAGCGCCGAAGGTATCCAGGGCGATCTGAACAATGTCGATCGCGCGTACGACACCGGCACAGAAGCCTCGCGGCTTGAGCAGGAGGATACGCTTGTCGACGTTAGCATCCGGGGTATTGCCGGAAGAGTTAACGGCGGAGAGATCAATCGCAGTAGTCACGCCTTACAGTATACCGCGTCCCGTCCGGAAGAGGGTAGATTCTGAACCATTCCTGGTGCACACCGATTGCGCATCCGGACGGGAGGCCTACTGTAAATTTCGGCTTAGCTATGGCCAGCGCAGCCGGAGTGTGGGCAGTCGCAAACGAGCGTTGTCAGGTCTTTTGCGTCTTCGCAGAACTGTGAGCAGAATTTAGAGCCTTCGCGCGCTGTACAGCTACATCCCTCGTGAGCACATTTGGTCGAATTTGCCATTCAAGTTCCTCCTTGTCGCATACCGCGACACTTCTTGTGTGATGCAGAATGCCCTACAGAGGCGGCCTTAGGCATTCGAGGCGACGAGAAGCATCTGCTCAGCATGGGCCAGACTGGTGTCCGTCAGGGTGGCTCCAGAGAGCATGCGGGCGATCTCGGAGACACGTTCTGGCTGCTCCATCTGACGCACCTGGGTGCGGGTTCTGCCCTGCTGCTCTGCTTTTTCGATCAGGAAATGCTGATCTCCGAAGGCCGCAATCTGTGGGAGATGCGTCACGCAGAGAACCTGCTGGTGCTTCGCCAGGGCCTTCAACTTCCGGCCAACAGCTTCGGCGGCACGGCCACCGATACCGATGTCGATTTCATCGAAGACGAGCGTGCGAGGAAGCGCGATCTTACGCTTCTTCCCTGCTCCGTCTTCGACTGATACCTTGAGCGCGAGCATGACGCGGGACATCTCGCCACCTGAGGCGATCTCGGTAAGGGGCTTCAGGGGCTCGCCAGTATTCGTGGCGATAAGGCATTCAATCTGGTCCCAGCCCGCCGCCGTCCAGTGCGAGGTTTCTTTTTCCGCATGAACCTTCACGGCGAAACGGACTTTCATGGCGAGGTCGTTGATCTGCTCCTCGGCAAGCTGCTGCAGTTTGATGGCGGCTGCCTTGCGGATTTCGGTTAGATCTTCAGCGCAGGCGCGGTAGATCTCCTCCGCCTCGGCCAGCGCGGCCTGTGCGGAAGCAAGCGAGGTCGCATGCTGGCGAATCGCTTCTAACTTCGTGAAAACATCCTCGGCATAGGCGATCACGTCCGCGAGGGTCTTTCCGTACTTCCGCTTGAGCTTGTCGAGTTGTGCGAGCCGATCTTCAATCTCTTCGAGACGCGCGGGCGACGCGTTGATATTTTCGGCGTAGTCCCGAACCGTTGCAGAGACATCCTCAACGGCCGCTTTGGCCGAGGCGATCTGCGATACAGCGTCCGCAAATTTACTGTCGAAGCGAGCCAGCTCTTCGAGGTGCTTCTGCGCCGCCGTCAGCGTGGTCTCTGCGGATTTTTCATCCTCA
>JAHFTZ010000394.1 GCA_023265355.1 Terriglobus sp. | reverse complement strand
CTTCACGGAAGCTCTTCGTGGCTCCAAGGTGGGACAGGAACTGAGCGCTGAAGTTGAGTATCCCGCGGACTTCGGCGAAGCTCGCCTTGCAGGTAAGACGGTGGAGTACGACGTCACGGTGAAGGCGATCAAGAAGAAGACCCCGCCGGCACAGGATGGGGAGTTTGTTCAGCAGCTCGGAAACTACGAGAGCTGGGAAGACTTCACCACCAAGTTCCGCGAGAACGTCGAAGGACGCAAGCGCACCTCGCTCGAGAACGCAGCGAAGGAAAAGCTGGTCGACGAGCTCGTCGCGAAGTTCCAGTTCCCTGTTCCCGAGAGCTTCGTGCAGCAGCAGATCGATGCACGCCTGGATCGCGGTCTCCGCGCTCTCGCGCAGCAGGGCATGCCGCCGGAGGAGATGCGTAAGCTCGACTTCGGACGTCTGCGCGCTGCGCAGCGTGATGAAGCCGTGAATGAGGTCAAGGCCTCGATGGTTCTCGACAAGATTGCGGCGAAGGAGAACATCACGGTCTCCGACGCCGATCTCGATCGCGAACTCTTCATCCTCTCCATCCAGTCGCGTGAGCCGGTCGAGCAGTTGCGTGAACGTCTGACGAAGGAAGGCAATCTCGCCCGCATTCGCGAACAGATGCTTCGCGAGAAAACCGGCACCGCACTCTACGAGAAGCTTTCCGCGTAGGAAGCGAATCCAATCACTGCGGCACTTGCAAAGCTACACATCAGAAAGAGGGAGACCGATGGGACTTGTACCAATGGTGATCGAGCAGACGAGTCGTGGCGAACGCGCTTACGACATTTACAGCCGTCTGCTCCGCGACAACATCATCTTCCTTGGAACGCCGATCGATGACAACATCGCGAACGTAATCATCGCGCAGTTGCTGTTTCTGTCAGGCGAAGACCCAGAGAAGGATATCCAGCTCTACATCAACTCGCCGGGCGGAAGCATTACGGCGGGAATGGCGATCTACGACACGATGCAGTACATCAAGAACGACGTCTCCACGCTCTGCATCGGTCAGGCAGCCAGCATGGGAGCCTTCCTTCTGATGGCCGGCAAGAAGGGTAAGCGCTTTGCCCTTCCGAACTCGCGCATCCTGATTCATCAACCGCTCATCATGGGCGGCGGTATCAGTGGACAAGCCACGGAAATCGACATTCATGCCCGCGAGATTCTTCGCATTCGCGAGCTAATGAACAAGATCCAGGCCGAGCACACTGGCCAGACGCTGGAACAGATTGAGCGCGATACCGATCGCGACTTCATCATGAACTCAGCCCAGGCAAAGGAATATGGGCTCATCGACGATATCATCACGCGTCCAAGAGTTTAATTCTTCCATCGGAGGGAAAAGCGGCCCTATTAGGGCCGCTTTTCCCATTGCATCACGTCATTCTGGCAGTACTTTAGGGCACCCCGTCGGACAATTTCCCTAGGTCTACGGGTGTAGACTTAAACTCTATTGCGCGGGCGAAGGTGCCCGGGTTCCAGTTCAGAGCAAGTCAGGAGTTTCACTTCTTATGAAGACTTCGAAGGGTACGGACGAGTCACTCCGGTGCTCGTTCTGCCACAAGTCGCAGGACGCCGTAGCGAAGCTGATATCGTCGCCATCGGATTATCCACGGGCCTACATCTGCGATGAGTGCGTAGCTGTCTGTAACTCCATTCTCGAAGATGACCGTGGCGGTGAGACGCAGGCCGGCGCACCTCCGGCCCATCTGCCCAAGCCCCACGAAGTGAAGGCTTTTCTGGACGAGTATGTCATCGGCCAGGAGATGACCAAGAAAAAGCTCGCCGTTGCCGTCTACAACCACTACAAGCGGATTCAGATGAACCGCGTGCGTGGGAATGACGTGGAGCTTGCGAAGTCGAATATCCTTCTCGTCGGCCCGACCGGAAGCGGAAAGACGCTGCTTGCGCACACACTGGCGAAGATGCTGGATGTTCCCTTCGCAATCGTCGATGCGACCACGCTCACGGAAGCTGGCTACGTCGGCGAGGACGTAGAGAACATCATCCTCAAGCTTTTGCAGGCTGCCGAAGGCGATGTCGCCCGAGCGCAGACCGGCATCATCTATATCGACGAGATCGACAAGATCGGCCGCAAGGACGAGAACCCCTCCATCACTCGCGATGTCAGCGGCGAGGGTGTACAGCAGGCGCTTCTGAAGATCCTCGAAGGCACCGTGGCCAACGTTCCGCCGCAGGGTGGACGGAAGCATCCGCATCAGGAATTCACCGTCGTTGATACCACCAACATTCTTTTCATCTGCGGTGGAGCATTTGTCGGCCTGGAGAAGGTAATCGCGCGCCGTATTGGTAAGAAGGCTCTCGGTTTCAAGACGCAGGGCGATCCGGATGTAATTGAAGGCGCAACGCCGATTCGCGCCCAGCGCGACACAGAACTACTTCGCCAGGCGGAGCCACAGGACCTGTTGAAGTACGGACTGATTCCGGAGTTTGTCGGTCGTCTTCCTGTCCTTGGAATTCTGGATGAACTGGACGAAGCTGCCCTGATCGACATTCTTACGCGTCCTCGCAATGCAATTCTGAAGCAGTATGCCAAGCTCTTCGAGTTCGAAGGCGTAAAGGTCACCTTCTCTTCGGAAGCGGCCCAGGCGATTGCGCACGAGGCCCTGAATCGCAAGGTGGGTGCGCGTGGTCTGCGGATGATTCTGGAAGAGCTTATGCTCGATCTGATGTACACCGTGCCGACGAACAAGAAGCTGAAGGAGCTGGAGATTACGGCGGAGATGGTTAAATCCCGCAACGTGGTGATCCCTCTACAGCCGCTTGAAAAGGCCGGATAAAGCATTCTGAATCCACTCAAAAGAGCAGCCCATGGGCTGCTCTTTTCACTTGGGCCGCAAGATTGCGCTGCATCAACAGACTTACTTTCCCGTCCAACTCTCTAGTGACAAAAGTATTGGTTCGCACGGTCACAAGAAAACGCATTTACAATCGACTGCAAGCTGCCCGCCCGCGTTGTCGTACTCTGCGACCATGCACTGGGTGGGAGCGTCTAATGGGGAGACTATGACGAAGCCAGACGAAAAGATCCTACAGGGCGAAAAGCGCAAACTCCCCATGATGCCCATTCGCGACATGGTGATCTTCCCGCACATGATGACACCGTTTGTGGTGGGGAGAGAATCCA
>JAHFTZ010000393.1:2364-3164 GCA_023265355.1 Terriglobus sp. | reverse complement strand
CATCGTCTTTGACCTCGATCACGGTTCCGGTTCCAGTCTCCGCTGCCGACAACCAGACATTCCCTCCCACGTTGGCCGCATCGACCGCGTTGGAGACTAGGTTGGCGATGACTTGCAGCAGTTGTCCGCTGGCCCCGTAGATGGAAACCTCTTCGCCCGTGCAGATCGTCACCTTGACCTGCCTATTGCGGATCTTTCCCGCGAAGAGGCGCAGCACCTCACTGAACAGGGCTCCCACAGCCGATCGCTCCGGAGTTCCGGTCGTCTGGCGGCTCCATCGCAGCGTCTGCTTGGTGATACCGGAGATACGCAGCAACTCGCTCTCCGCCAGAGCAATGTAGTCCGCCGCAGGGCCAACCGTTGAGATTTCAGACCGGAGCAGATACATCAGGTTGGTGATGGACTCCAGCGGATTATTGATCTCATGCGCGATGACGCTGGTCATGCGGCCCGTCAGGGCAAGCTTTTCCGTCATTCGGAGAGCGGCTTCGCGCTCGCGGCGCTCGGTGAGATCGGTGGCGCTTCCCACCCATCCACCACGGCCCTCATGGCGCGTGACAAAGGGAACAATATGTACGAGGTACCATCGCTCGACACCGGCCGGATCGGACTTTAGTCGCAGCTCTTCCTTAAACTCAAGACCGAGCCGCACGCATTCCGCCCAGGCGTCTCCACAGCGCGCGAGGTCTTCGTCGATCACGTTGCCGTGGTCGAACCAACAGCCCGTCGCACGCAACCCGACCGCATGCCAGCGCTGGTTCACATAGGTCAGGTTGCCTGTGTCGTCCATGGCAAAGACG
>JAHFTZ010000393.1:0-2354 GCA_023265355.1 Terriglobus sp. | reverse complement strand
TGCGTGAGCTGCTCGAAGCGGGCTTCGTTCAATTCGGCTGCCTGCTCGGCGCGACGCAGGCCGATGGTGACCTTCGCAGCGCGGAAGTCCCTCGCCGACTCAATCTCCGGCTCCAGCCAGGGCTCGCTCTGCCCGCGAACAATCTCTTTCCATGAAGCAAACGACCCGCGTGGGTGCAGGGTGTTCGAGTCCGTGGAGTCCTTCATCACCGGTTCGCCGGCCCACATCACCGTCTGGATGACTTCGGGGCGGAACCACAGAACATACCGGCTGTTCACATCCGAGATACGCGCTGCGATCATGCCGCTGGCCACCTCCCGGATCTCGTCCGCCCAGGGAAGCTGTTCGCTCAACTTGCTTGTGAAAAGCAACGTCTCTGGCTGGCTGTCCAGCCACTCAATGATCTTCACAAGGGAAGTGCTATCCGGCACCATGCCGTCGGCGACGCAGGTCCCATCGACGGCGAGCACAGCGCCTCGCGCGTTGGTTACATCCCGTAGAGAACCGACGTGCGCACCCAGCGACTCCAGAAAGTCTTTTCCTGAGGCCACCTGGGTCAGAATCTTGCGCTGGACGGCATGAAGATAGCTTCGCTTCTCCAGCTTCTCCGCCATGTCGAACGAGACAATCTGCGTCGCGGCAAGTTTGGAGAGCATGTCGCACGCACTGCGCAGCAGATACGGAACGCTCAGCGGTGTCGCGTGATGGCCGCTGATCAGGCCCCACAGCTTGCCTTCGCAGACGATAGAGACCGACATGGACGACGCCGTTCCCATGTTCTGCATGTACTCCAGGTGCACCGGGGAGACGCTCCGCAGAACACACAAAGAGAGGTCCACCTGCCGCACGTCTATCCCGGCGATCCCAATGATCGGAGAGGGAACGTAGTTCGCATCGGGGATGATCCGTGTTGTATTCAGAACATAAAGCTCGCGTGCCTGGCGCGGAATATCGGATGCGGGAAACCGCAGGCCAAGATAACTTGGAAGCTTGCCGTTGTTCTCTTCTGAGAGCACAGTGCCGTGACCGGCGTCGTCGAAGCTGTAAAGCAGAACCCGGTCATACCCCGTGAGTTCCTTCATCTGCCGCGTCAGAGCGCGGCACATGTCCTCTTTGGTGCGCAGCTTGCTCAGAAGTCCTACAAAGTTCGTGATGACCGCATTCATTCTCGCCGCGCCCACCAGCCGGTCCTGCTTCTCAAACTCCAGGATGTAGCGCCCGTTAGCCCTGTGCGCGATGATGCTGCATAGCTCGTCCCTGATCTGAAAGGCTCCTAGGTAGGTCTGGATCTCTTGAGTACGAGGCGTCATCAGCATCATGATCACTGCAGACATCACTTCGCGGTCGAACAGGGAGTCCAGGCGTCCCCCCAGGATGAGCTTGAGGGGAATCCCGAAAAACTCTTCGGCGTTTTCGCTGGCGAGGATTACATGTTCCGCTGCATCGTCCAGTCCCAGCAGGAATCCATGCCTCTGCACGCTTCCGGGCACACGGATGGGTTCGTCTTCGCAGGTCAATAACCGATTGATCGGTTCCATGTTTTTCAGGGCCGGGCACCTGCCCATGCGTCGACGGTCCGTCCCTCTTTCAGGCAGCGCGCGAACATTCCAAACATTTTACGGGCACCATCGATCACTTGATCGGAATCTGCGTCGTCAATTGTCGTCACAACCGTGCGAAACTCTTTCCACATCGCTCCGGTGCTCTCACCGTACCCGCGAAAGTAGGCGTCGCCGACGCCCGGTGTGAAATTTAAAACCTCTTCGACATGCCGGGCAATGTATTGGCCGCCCAGCGTAGATCCTTCCACGACATACATCGCTCCCAGGAAACTGGCGTCGGTTTCCAGCACGGGGAAGGGAACTTCTCCCCAGGAGTCTTCGTCGCTGGTGACGCCCAGGGCGTGGAAATCGTCCAGAAGCAGGCGCGATCTGCGTCTCTGTTCGAACATCGCACGCCATTGCTCAGGAACATGCGTCTCCGCCCAGTTCTCCCAGGCTGCCACCGCCCGGTAGAAGCGCTGCAGGACGCTGACATACTCGGTCAGCGTCAGGTCTGGCTTCATGAGAGGTACGCCCTCTTCGGTCTGTGCGTGCAGGTCCGCGGTCGCTTCTCTTAGTTTCAAGGGGTCCATCGTTTTACTCTCTCGGAAATCGACTCTCCGGCGCGAATCTTCCCGGCAGGAAAGTGGGTTGGATCAGCTATCCTCACAACTGTATGCCATCTCTTCAAGAAGCGCCGCTGGCCTATCATCATCCGGCGACTGAAAACACGAAAGTGCATGTTCCCTTTTAACCCTGGGGGCGCTATCCGCTCTATCCGGCAACCGTCGTTCCGCTCTCGTGGCAACAGGA
>JAHFTZ010000392.1 GCA_023265355.1 Terriglobus sp. | reverse complement strand
AAAAAGACCCCATGCTGTTGCAGAAGGCGCAGGACAAAATCGAGGTCCGTCTCGCGATACTGGGTGCAGTACTCGAGACTTTCATAAGCTGCAGAAGTCTCGATCGTTAGCAAGATGCTGTATGGCTCAAGCACCGTCCGCACAATCTCAAGCACCGTCTTGTTCTGAAAGACGCGCGTCTGGAGGTTGAGCGATAAGAGCCAAAGTGACGGAACCATACGTACGCGGTAGTAGTTAAATAAAGTATCGGTGCCTGTCAACTCCAGGCTGGCGACGATGCCGTTAAATGGTCTGTAGACATCAGGGTTGCTCATTCGGATCTGGAGAGTTACACGTTTCCCCACGAGATCGTCCGGAGAGATGACTGTTTCAGGAACCGAAAGCAGACTCACCTGAAAGTCAAAGATTTCGGAGATTTCCTCCGTACCTTCAAACGCCATTGCAAGAAGCACATTGGCTCCCAGCGGGCTGGTGAAGTTCAAGACTCGATTGGTTTGGATATAAGTCGACAAAGAATCACTCGATAACTAACAAAAAATAAATGGTTGGAGACGAAAGGTTTAGGCTTGAGCGACAAGTTCGTCCGACTCTAAAAGTGTCCATTCGTAGCGAATGGCCCCGTTCTCTGAAACTCCTAACCGGATACTTTCAAACGTTTCGCCTTCCGCCATACGTTCCAGAATCTGCTTCGAAATTTCCGGGAGAATCGTGTTGGAGATAAGATGATCGACGTTGCGCGCACCGGTTTCCACCTCCATGCAACGTTCACGGATCAACGTCACCAGCGATTCGTCATAGTCCAACGCAATACGGTGATTTTCCGTGAGTCGCGTTTGAATTTTGTTGAGCTTCAAGCGAATGATCTGCTCAAGTACCGCGTCTTGCACCGGGTAATAAGGCACAACGAGCATCCGTCCCAGCAGGGCAGGTTTGAAGACACGGTTCAGCTCTGGCCGGATTGCCGAAGCTACCGTTGCAGGGGCTGGCAGCGCCTGGGGATCTTCGGCGAGCTTGGAGATCAAGGCGCTCGCTGCGTTCGTCGTGAGCAGGATGAGCGTGTTGCGGAAGTCGATGCCCCGGCCCTCTCCGTCCTCCATGTAACCCTTATCAAAGACCTGAAAAAATAGTTCCAAAACTTCGGGGTGGGCCTTTTCCGCTTCGTCAAGCAGAACAACTGAGTACGGCTGTCGCCGCACCGCCTCGGTAAGGACGCCGCCTTCGCCATACCCCACATAGCCCGGAGGTGATCCTTTAAGAGTGGATACCGAATGGGCCTCATGGAACTCCGACATATTGATGGTGATGAGGTTTTGCTCACCGCCGTAAAGCAGATCGGTAAGTGCGAGCGCAGTCTCCGTCTTACCAACGCCGCTTGGCCCCGCAAGCAGGAAGACCCCTATCGGTTTGGATGGATCATCCAGGTTGGCACGCGAAGTCTGAACGCGCTGGGCGATGGCCTTCAAGGCATGATTCTGGCCGATGACACGCTTCCGTAGGCTGTTTTCGAGATCGAGAATCCGCGACAGCTCATCATCGAGCATCTTGCCGAGCGGTATGCCTGTCCATTCAGAGATCACCTCACCGACGATCTGTTGGTCCACCGCGATATGAGCGAGGGGCTTGCCTCGCTGCAGATCGAGCAGTTCTTCCCTGGTGGTTGCCAGTTCGCGCAGCGTAGCCTCCTTCAAAGTTACGTCCGTCTCCGCCTTTTCAAGTTCGGTGCGCAGCGCTTGCAGGCGCTCTACCAAAGCGAGTTCGCTCATCCACCTCCCTTGGGTTTCACCAAGCTCGACCTTCGCATCTTCCAACGCACTCGCGATCTGCAGCAGTGCGTCTTTATGCGAGCCTCCTGTTATTTGTTCCCTCAGCAGCACGCGTTCCTGCGATTCCAGGGCCGTAATGCGTTGCCCGATCTCTTCCAATGCTGAGGGCGCAGCGCTCCTGCTCAGGCCCACGCGTGCACATGCCGTGTCGAGCACACTGACGGCCTTGTCCGGTAGCTGGCGGCCAGGCATGTAGCGGTGCGATAGCCGGACCGCCGCAGTCAAAGCGTCATCCATAATTCGAATACCGTGATGCAGTTCGAGCGAAGGCAGGAGCCCACGCAACATCACTACGCAGCGTTCTTCCGAAGGCTCCTCAACGCGAACTACTTGGAAGCGCCGAGCCAGAGCGGCATCTTTTTCAAAGTAGCGTTTGTATTCCGACCATGTGGTGGCAGCGATTGTGCGCAGTTCTCCGCGTGCCAGGGCTGGTTTCAATAGATTCGCTGCGTCTCCCTGACCTGCAGGACCTCCGGCACCGATCATCGTGTGCGCCTCATCGATGAAGAGAATCACGGGATGGGGAGAAGACTTTACTTCCTGAATCAAGCCCTTCAACCGGCTTTCGAACTCTCCTTTCACGCCCGCGCCGGCGTGCAGCAGAGCAAGGTCCAAGGCATGAAGCTGCACGTTCTGCAATGCGGGAGGAACATCGCCAGCAGCAATGCGCCCGGCCAGGCCTTCTACGACCGCGGTCTTTCCCACACCTGCCTCGCCGGTCAGAATCGGATTGTTCTGCCGCTTGCGCATCAGGACGTCGATCATCTGACGGATCTCTACATTACGCCCGATGACCGCATCCAGGTTGCCCTCTCTCGCGCGTTCAGTGAGGTTGGTGGTGTACTGCTGCAAAAAGGGCGTAGCAGAGAGAGCGCTCGAACCTTGACGATCTTCGCTACCCAAAGCACCAACCGTTTCGACCGGGACCTCAACTGAAGCTGCCGTGATCTCTGCGAATTGTTCACTCAGAACTTCGAGCGAGATCTTCTTTATCTCCCGGCTGATTTCTCGGAGCAAGCGCAGCATATCGTCATTAGCCAGCAGCGCAAGAAGCACGTGTCCGGTACGAATACGTGTGTCTGCATAATTTAAGGTCGCGATGGACCACGCTTCAGAAAACATGGTGACCAACATTGGACTGAAGGATGGTCCACGTGTATTCCCTGTCTTCAGTCGATCCAGACTCTTTCGGAGTTCCATCTCGAGTTTCGACGGATCGAGTTGGAAGTGACGCAGAATCTGGCTGAAGTCAGCATCTTTTTGCTCAAGAGCCTTGACTAGGAAATGCTCGATCTCGACCTGGTAGTGCGTACACGAAACACATAGACCCGCAGCACCTTCCATC
>JAHFTZ010000391.1 GCA_023265355.1 Terriglobus sp. | reverse complement strand
ATATGGCTCCGGATAACACCATCATGCTGCTGCGCGAAGCCGGCATCCACGATGTGTATTCGCTCGAAGTGCGACTTCCATAAGTCTGTCGCGCTGCACTCAAATCACGGATTTTTGTCCAGAAGTCATAATCTGAACTATGCGGGGGAACACATGAAGGGAAGACGAAACCCGCCTGTTGGCCTGGTCTTGTGCGCAGAGAAAGGCACAGCAGAGGCGCACTACTCCTTAGACAATCTGCCAAACAAGATTCTCGCTGCTGAATATCGGATGGTGCTACATGAGAAGGTGATTGCAGATCAGCTAAGGCAGATGGGACGGCACCTTGAAGAACGCCGACTGAAATCCCTGCGGGACGCGAAAGAGGACTGAACGTGTCTGAGAGTATTGCTAAGTTGCGGTCCTCATCGCAATGAATCGCTGTCGAGAAGCCTACTTGTCGCACTCGGCGGGAAACACGGTCAGCCAGTGGTGTGGGGTGGGCAGCAGTCACAGAGGCCTAGCGATGCCGAAGTAGCCGCACACAGCACCGTGAATGCGTGAGGCAAGTCGGGCGTGATTTTTTTCGCCCCGCTCGCCTGCCGCGTCGGTCAGCGCTCGAATGAGGCTGAGAACTTCAAGCGCAGCCTCGAGGCGATTGTCGACCGGCGGTGCGTCCTTACGCTTAAGAAGCTCGATCAATACTCGTTGGACACGATCAATCGTACGCTTCGCTAAGTCCTCGAATGTTGCCTGCCGTTCGATGAAGTCGAGCAGTCTGGAGAGTTCTGGCCGCTGCAACTGCTGGTGTGCCGACGCCTCGATTAACTGGAGCAGTGCTGTCTGGAACGGTACGTCTCGTGGAATCGTCTCCAGGATACGGATGAATGGTTCCGCTTGCTGTTCGATGAGGCTTGCCAGCAGAGCATCCTTGTTCCGAAAGTACTGATAGAGCGATCCGATGCTGACCCCGGCGCGCTCCGCCACGGCATTTGTGTTAAAACCGTCCAGTCCGCGCAGTTCCAAAACGCGAGCAGCAGCCTCCACTATGACGGCAACCGTTTCCGCTGAGCGGCTTTGTGCCGGTGTTCTACGCGGCTTTTGCGCTGCTCTCTTTGCTGGTTTCTTCATGCTTTGAACGCGAGTACTCAAAATGAGCTTTTGCTCATATCGTGTTGATAGGAGGACAACACACATGAGTGAAGCAACGCAAGCTCATACGATGACTGAACCATCGCTTACGGTATTCATGCTCGTAAAAACCCAGCCTGTCTGGCTGGAGTTCCCGGTCGACAGACGCTTCGCCGAGGGCGACAAGTACATCAAGCCCATACTCCAGAAGTACGAGGGCAAGGTGACGTTACGTATGTTCGACACGGAGTTCTATGCGACACGCGTTACGGACCTGTGGATGTGGGAGACCACTTCTCGCCACGCCTACGAACTTGTCGTCGAGGAACTACGCGAGACGCCGTTCTGGGATAACTACTTCAGCATCGTGGAACTGCTGCCGGCGGTCGAAAATGCGGCTGCAAAGAACTATCAACGCCAACCCCTCACTGCCTGAGACAGCCAGGCGAGGTATCGACAGATCGATCGTAAGCGTTCACGTGAGCCAACGCGAGAAGCAGCAAGAACAACTTCCTCATAGGAAGCTACGAAAGGATTTCGTCATGATCGTCATTACTACACCTACCGGGGACATCGGCCATCGTGTTCTCGAGCACGTTCTCCAAGGCAACGAACCGGTGCGCGTGATCGCGCGTGAGCCCTCGCGCATACCTCAGGAGATTCGCGAACGCATTGAAATCGTCCGTGGCTCCCACGGCGATGCCGCGACCATTGAGAAAGCTCTTACTGGTGCGGATGCGCTCTTCTGGCTGGTTCCACCGGACATGATACTGAACAGCGTGGATGAGGCGTATGTCGGATTTACAAAGCCTGCTGCGGAAACCATCAAGAAGACCGGCGTGAAGCGCCTGGTAGTCGTTTCTGCATTGGGCCGTGGTTGGAAGAAAGATGCCGGTCTCGTCACCTCCTCGATCAAGGCTGACGACCTACTTGCCAGCACAGGCGTCGCTCTGCGCGTACTCGTAATGCCTTCGTTCATGGATAACCTGCTGGGCCAGGCACAGACCATCAAGGAGAAAGGTATGTTCTTTTCCCCGACGAGCGCAGACCTGAAAGCTCCGACCGTAGCCACCTCTGACATAGCCGCGGTAGCAGCGACGGTTTTCCTCGACAGCTCGTGGACCGGTCAGGCCGACGTGCCGGTACTCGGCCCTGAGGACATCTCCCCGAACCAGATGGCGGAAGTTCTCACGGAGGTTCTCGGGATGCCCGTCCGGTTTCAGCAGACAACAATCGAGGCGTTCAAAGACAAGATGGCTGGTTTCGGTATGTCGGAGGCCTTCGCGCGGGGCTATGCGGATATGATGACGGCCAAGAACGAGGGCATCGACAATGCCGTGCCCCGAGCGGTGGCGGCAGAAACGCCGACCACCTTCCGCGAGTGGTGCGAGACGGTTCTGAAGCCAGCCGTTGTGGGGTGAGGACCTTGCCCCGCCTTCGATGTGGGGGCGGGGCATAAGCTTTGCGAATTGATCGGGCAATCATCCATCGCGAAGTTCCGCACCGTTGCTTGCGAGTCGACGTTCTCCTAGATCCCTTATTAATTCGCCGTCGCGATCGGTGGTGTCGAAGATCCAATCGTCTCGCAAGAGATACCCGTCTGCTGCCTTCCCATATCGATCCTGACCTGTAATCGATGTGCTCTGCGAAGCGCTATTGCGCAGAGACGTCTAGGACGATCGAGCCGAGTCCGCTTCCTCCGGCATATGTGCGATGCGCTTCCTGAATTTGCGCCATTGGAAAGACTGCCTTGATCGGCACCTGAATGCGGCCCTCGGCGAGCCAGCGGAAGAGCTGCATTAGGTCCGGGGCGAAGTTTTTGGAGCGCCGGGTTAGACCGAAGAATGTGGTCCGCTTTCCTGACCAGAAGACGAGGTTTCGGGCAAAGAGCTTGATCACCATGGGGTAGGGCGACGGCCGGGGTATACCCTGCAGGGCTGGCAGGTTTTGGCCGTAGCCCACCAGCAGACCGCCTTTGCGCAGGATGGAGTAGCTTTCGTCGAAGCTCTGGTAGCCGAGCGGATCGAAGACTGCGTCGACGCCTCCCATGCGCTGCATCTC
>JAHFTZ010000390.1 GCA_023265355.1 Terriglobus sp. | reverse complement strand
TTAAGGAAGAGGCGAAGGAACGTTCTCAGGAGTACGCCCTGGTGGCTATTCTACGTCCCGAAGTCCGCAAAGAGATCGTGCGCCAGCAGTGGAGCTTCAATCTAGGCGGATCTACAACCGAAGTAGAGGACTACACCGTGGAACTCAGCGATGTAGTTGCTCTAGAGTTGACGATTGATCCGGGACGGCATGACAAAACCGTCTTTGCTACGCTGGAATCGATCCAGGTCGCTTAGGCTTTTCTTTAGGCTTCGTAGCGCTTGAATGCCAATACGGCGTTCAAGCCGCCGAAGGCAAACGAGTTCGATAGAGCCAGCCGCGGGCTCGCCTTTCTCGCCGTATCTACGATCAGATTGATCCCCAGGGCGGCGTCAGCCTCTGCGACACCCGCAGTGACGGGGAGTATGCCTTCGCGCAGCGCAAGCAGCGTGGCGAGGGCCTCGATGGCTCCTGATGCACCAATGGCGTGGCCGTGCATTGCCTTGGTCGAACTCACGGGGATCTTCGCCGCGTTGTGCGCGAAGACGGTGCGAATCGCTTCGGCCTCCACGTTGTCGTTCACCGTGGTTCCCGTTCCATGCGCGTTGATGTATCCCACTTCTTCCGGAGCAGCACCTGCATCCTGCAGAGCACGTCGCATCGCCGCCGTCGGTCCTGCGGGCTGGGCCTGCGTGATGTGACTCGCATCGGAAGACATGCCAAAGCCAGCGATCTCGCCAAAGATCGTAGCGCCACGCGCAAGCGCGCTCTCCAGCGTCTCCAGAACAAAAACCGCCGCGCCCTCACCGAGAGTCATACCATCGCGGTCTGCGGAAAAGGGTCTGCATTGCGTCTGCGAGACGACGCGAAGACTATCCCACGCCTTGTAAAACCCATACGTCAGCGGAGCTTCGTGGCCTCCCGTGATGGCGGCCTTCACCGTGCCGGAACGCACCATGTGAAACGCTTGACCAATGGCATGCGTTGCAGAAGCGCACGCAGTCGTGATGGTATACGCGGGGCCGGTGATGCCGTGCTGTATGGAGACCAGACTGGTTCCAGAACTGGCCATGAAGCGGGGTACGCTGAGGGGATGCACCCGCCCGCCGCTGGTGTAAAGCTTTGCCGTCGCTGGCTCCTCGGCAGTCCGTCCACCCGCCGAGCAACCGAAGACAATCGCCATCTCCTCCGGAGAGACGGCCTGCAGAATCTCAGACTGCGCAATGGCCTGCTGCGAAGCCACAAGAGCGAACTGCGAGGAGCGTTCGGAGAGCTGGATCTGCGCAGACGTCAGGAGTGACGCGGCGTCGAAGCCCTCGATCCTCGCCGCGCGTGTGAAGCGGAGATCTCCCTCAGCAACATCGGAGATCTCCAGGAAGCCGCTTTTTCCCGCAAAGAGATTCTCCCGAAAGGTAGCGACATCCTGGCCGATGGCTGTGACACAGCCGAGTCCGGTAACGACAACCCGATTCACGCGCCTTCTCCGGCTTCCTTCAGACGCGCCTTTTCTGCCTTGGCATGCAGAGCCTCTGCCACACCGTCCGCCATGTCGCGAACGGTGAGGATCGTGTGCAGCCTGCTGTCCGGGATATCGATGCCATACTTGTCTTCGACGTCGAAGGAGAGGCTCACCCAATCCAACGAGTCGACGGCGAGTTCTTCGAAGGTGCTGTCCAGCGTGACCTGCTCCACAGGAATCTGCTTAGCCGCCGCGACCAGTGCGATGCACTGTTCGGCAATTTGACCTTCAGGGATCTGACCTTCGGAGCTATTCTGTCCGACGATGTTGTCCATCTTTTCTTCTCCTGCCGTAGCGCTCATCTTCTGTACTGTATCGGAGCGGATGTTCTCCACGCTTACAGAATCAGCGCGGACTCCGGAATGCGTGTGAGGATTGCGATATCACGCAAAAGTCGCGGTCGAACGCGAGCGATCTGCGCAAGCACCGGGGCACGTACGAGCAGTTGCGAAAGCGCACTGGCAACGCCGATGCCCCGGCCAAGTGCGCGACGCATCTGCTGCTGAAAAACGTAAGGCATCTTCCCGGCAAGAAACAGATTCGCCGCGAGATGCCCGCTGTGGAGAGCAATGGACATGCCATCGCCGGAAAACGACGGGATCACCGCCGACTGATCCCCAAGCCTCCAGATTCCATCGCTGCCCACAGGAGCTCGATATCCATACGGAATGGACGAAAGAGCGACAGGGCGGTCGAGAAGCGGCTGGCTCCCGCTGAGGCGGTCGCGAAGATGAGGCGAGTGCAGGCAGGCGTGTTCTAGCACAGCCTCCCAACTTCCCTTGAGACGACGCAACTGCTCGCGCGTAATGAGAAGGCAGAGGTTCGCCTCGCCGTTTTCAACGGGCTGCAGACCGGTATAGCCTCCGGGAAAGAGAATGAGTTCCACGAAGCCAAAGAGTGCGGCCTGTTGTATCTTGCTAAGACGGAAGTACATCTTCAATGCGACAAGATCGTTGTGCCACCCCTTGGATCGCAGCCAGCCGCGAAGATCGTGCTTGCCCGTAGCGAGGAAGACGTTTTGCGCCCGGACCGACCCGCCTTGATCCATACCGAGATCCCACAACTCTCTGGACCTTGTAAGCAAAGCGGCACTCGTACCTCGCCACACTTCCACGCCGACGGCCTCCGCATTGCGCAGGATCGCTTCATCCAGCGTACGACGCGTGAGGGAAAGCGCTGTGAACGGAAGCGTGGTCTCTGCGATGAGTTCACGCGCTGCAAGACGTACACCGCTGATGGGAACCGCCCCGAACGCTGTGGGATTGATGCCCTGAAGGGAGAGATAATGAAGCGCTTCGCGGCTGAGGAACTCGCCGCAGACCTTGTGGTGCGCGGAGCGGGTTCGTTCGAGCAGGAGAACGTCGCGGCCCGCGCGTGCAAGCTGAGCAGCCAGGCTGGCTCCCGCCAGGCCGCCCCCGATTACGACGGCTTCGCGCTCCATCACTTCACTCGCGAGACGCACAGGCGCGCGGGCTTCCACGGCTCAAGCACGACCACGTTCCTGTCTATCTCAGCCGCATGCAGATAGCGAAGCCAGTCTTCCGGCGAGAACGCCCTACGAATGGAGACAGGCCCATCGTTGCGCACGAACCTGTGCCACCGCGCTGCATTGGCAAGCACTTTGAAGGCATAGTAAGGAACCCGCGCGCGGCTCAGATCATTGATGAACCACC
>JAHFTZ010000389.1 GCA_023265355.1 Terriglobus sp. | reverse complement strand
GAGACCGGCAGCTCGCTCCGTGCCAACCGCCTCCGCATCATCGAAACCCTCATGGAGTCGGAGACGCAGCTCATCGCAAATAAGACCTCCTACACCGACGAGTGGAAGAAGAAGAAGATCGGCAACCTCTCCATGATGCTCAATGGAGCCATCGCCGCACTCTCGCAGGTCGGGCTCATGCTGAACGTGCCAAAATCGAACCTCGACGCCGTGCTCAACGTGCTTCCGGCGCTCTCTTCGCCGACCGTCTCGCATCTGCGCGACAGCGACTGGGTTGCGGTGAACACGATCCTCGAAGAGTCCGTCGTGCGCGAGGTGATCCCGAGGCTGAAGGCAGCAGGCGGCAGCGGCATCGTCGAATATCCGTTGAGCAAAGTCGTCCTCTAGTGTCTTGTCGGCCGTAGCCTTTTTCTTTGCCGTTCGTCGTCATTTCTTTGTCATCCCGTAGCGCAGCGAAGGGATCTGCTTCATCGCTGCGCTACCAGCACCACTGAAAAAGCAAGTGGGCTCAGCCCTGAGGTAAAGCAATGAAGCTCATCCAAACCTTCGGCGAATCGAAAGAGCGCGCAGACAAACTTCTGGCTGAACTCGAAATCCGCGGAGCCTCCAACACAGCCAAAGTGGATACCACTGTCCGCACTATCCTCGCCGACATCCGCCACGGCGGCGATGCCTCGCTCATCGAGCATGCCGGACGCCTCGACGGCCTTCGCCTGGGCTGCCCAGAAAAAGGTGAGCCCGACCAGTCGTTCCGCGTCACGCGCGAAGAGATGCTGGCTGCCTGGAACGAGACTGAACCGGCATTGCAGGCTGCTATGCGCCTCGCGCAGGCGAACATCCTCGCCTTCGCCGAGCGCCAGCTTCCCAAGCCCTTCAGCTTCCGCCCCACCGAAGGCATGGAGGTCGGACAGATCGTGCGTCCGCTCTCGTCGGTGGGCTGCTACGTTCCCGGTGGACGCTACCCGCTTCCCTCGACCCTTCTGATGACAGCCACGCCCGCGCAGGTCGCGGGCGTGAAGCGAATCGTCGTCTGCTCGCCTAAGCCCGCGAAGGAGACCCTCGCCGCCGCGCATCTTGCAGGCATCACCGAGTTCTATCGCATCGGCGGAGCGCAGGCCGTCGCCGCCATGGCTTACGGCACAGAGACGATCAAGCCCGTGGATAAGATCGTCGGCCCCGGAAACCTCTACGTCACCGCAGCTAAGATCGCCGTCTCGCACGAGTGCGGCATCGACATGCCCGCAGGCCCCACAGAGATCGTCTACACCTCGGAGATCGGGAACCCCGCAGGGATCGCAGCGGACCTTGTCGCACAGGCTGAGCATGATCCGGAGGCTCTCGCCATCCTCATCACCACGCGCGAAGACCTAGCGAAGCAGGTCATCGCGGAAGCCGAACGCCAGTCCGCAGACAACGAGATCGCGCAGCAGTCGCTCGCCGCGCAGGGCTACGCCTTCGTCACCGACACCATCGAAGAAGCGCGCGAACTGACCAATCGTCTCGCACCCGAACACCTTACCGTGGACACCGGCGCGGACCTTCGCTGGGTGCAAAACGCGGGCTCGGTCTTCATCGGCCACCATACCCCGCAGTCCATGGGTGACTACATCTCGGGGCCGAATCATGTCCTTCCCACCGGACGCGTCGGACGCATGCGCGCCGGTCTCTCCGTGCTGGACTTCGTGAAGATCATCACCGTGCAGCAGTACACGCGTGCGGCGCTGCATGAAGTCGGCCCGCACACCATCGCCCTCGCCGAGGCCGAAGGACTTGCCGCGCACGCGGAATCCGTTCGTGTCCGCATGCTGCTGGACGATCAGGGCCAGAATCCCGAAGGGAAGATTCAATGAGCGTTCAGCCGCGCAAAGGCATCGTCAACATGCCCGAGTATCACCCGCCACTCGCGGGCCGCAACGCCATGCGCCTCGACTTCAACGAGAACACCTTTGCTCCTTCCCCGAAGGTGCTCGAAGTCCTGAAGAACACCACACTTGAAGACCTCACGATTTATCCGGAGCGCGAACCGCGCGAGCATATCGCCGCTGCGCACCTCGGCCTTGCGCCGGAGCAGGTGCTGCTCACCAACGCCGTCGATGAAGCGATTCACCTCGTGACCTACACCTTCCTGAACGAAGGCGATGAAGTGATCTTCGCCGTACCCAGCTTCTTCATGTACGACGTGAACTGCATGGCCATGGGTGCGAACGTGATTCGCGTGCAGGCAGACGACACGCTCGCCTTCCCTTATGAGCGACTCCTCGCCGCCATCACGCCAAAGACGAAGCTCATCATCCTCTGCACGCCGAACAATCCCACGGGCACCACGATTCCGCGCGCGCAGATCAAGGCCATCGCTGCAGCAGCTCCGCATGCCGTGGTTCTTCTCGACGAAGCGTACTTTCACTTCTTCGGCGAAACCATGATGCCGGAGATCGATGCCATTCCGAACCTCGTCATCGCGCGCACCTTCTCCAAGGCCTACGGCTTGGCGAACCTGCGCATCGGCCTGCTCGCAACCAATATCGGTCTGATGCAACATCTGCGCAAAGCCGCGTCACCCTACAACGTGAACGGCATCGCCCTGCGCGCGCTTGAAGCCGCAATGGAAGACACCACTTATCTCGACTGGTACTGCGCGCAGGTCACCACGGGTCGGGACAAACTTGCGGCGGCTTTGAAGGAGATGCAGATTCCCTTCTGGCCATCGCACGCGAACTTCCTTCTCACACGCATCGGTCCGAAGCATAAGCAATTCATCGCCGCCATGCGTACACGCGGCATCCTTCTGCGCGACCGCTCCTCCGACCCCGGCCTGCAGGGCTGCGTCCGCATCACGATCGGCGTGGAAGAGCAGTTGCAGAAGTGCATCATCGCGCTGAGAGAATCATTAAGTGAAATCAACTGGACACCCGCCGACGCAAAGATCGTCGACACCGAAACCGAACCAGCGAGGGAATATGAGTAAGTCCGCAAGTAAAGCAGCAGTCGTCACAGAAGAAGCCATCGCCCTCCCTAAGGCCCTCAAGCCCCGCACAGGCTCCGTCAAGCGCAACACCACCGAGACGCAGATCGCGTTGAAGCTCACCATCGATGGCCAGGGCGTCTACAAGGTCTCCACCGGCATCCGCTTCTTCGACCACATGCTGGAGCTCTTCACGCGCCACGGTGGATT
>JAHFTZ010000388.1:1027-3175 GCA_023265355.1 Terriglobus sp. | reverse complement strand
GAAGACCTCCTTTGCTGACTGGCTCAATCTGAAGTAGATCGGTCGGTCAGCGGCAACGGCAACAGCAGATCCCTTCGCTTCGCTACGGGATTGCCAAAAATGTAATGAATGCGGAGAGAGCTAGAGGTATTTGGCGAGGCGGGTTTGCATGATGCGGACCGCCTCTTCGCTTTGGTCGACCAGCAGGAAGCGGCGCTTATTCTTTGCGGCGGCCGCGCCCGTCGTCCCTGAACCTGCGAAGAAGTCGAGCACCGTGTCCTTCGGTTTTGTATGGACCTTGAGGATGCGGTTGAGAACGCCGAGGGGCTTCTGCGTAGGGTAGCCGATCTTCTCTTTCCCGGTAGGCGAGACGATTGTGTGCCACCAGACGTCGGTAGGCGTCTTGCCCCGTGCGGCTTTCTCCGCGCCAACCAGCGCCGGAGCCATGTACTCGATGCGGTCGCAGGCCGCCAGGTTGAAGGTGTACTTCGTGGGATGTTTTGTATACCAGAGGATCGTGTCGTGTTTGCCGGGCCAGCGCTTCTTGGAGCGCGCGCCATAGTCGTAGGCCCAGATGATCTCGTTCTGAAAACAGGGGCGCGTGAAGATCTGGTCGAGCATGACCTTGCAGTAGTGACTCTCGCGCGGGTCGATGTGGAAGAAGAGCGCGCCGTGCGGCTTCAGGATGCGATATGCCTCTTCGAGGCGCGGGCGGATGAAGCCGAGAAAGTCGTCGAAGGTGTCTTCGTACGCAGCGGCGTCGGCGAGCTTCTCCGTGCGGTAGCGTATGCCGCCAAAGCCGGTGCGGTCGCCTGCTTCATCCCGGATGGTCTTCATGCGCGTGCGCTTCTGGACGCGGCCTGTGTTGAAGGGCGGATCGATGTAGATAAGGTCCACGCTCTCGCTGGGGAGGGTTTGCAGGAAGGCGAGGTTTTCCGCGTGAACGACCTGACCAAGTGCGGAGCGTTTCGAAGGCATGTGGATGAGCGTATCGCATTGGGTGAGACCTCGGAAGGGAGGTGAGAAGAGGCGCGGAATTCGTGTATCGTTCGGTGTCAAGCGATATACGGGGAGTTCACTGGTTGGCGAAACGGAAGGTCCAGATGGAATGGGCGATGCAGACGCATGTTGGCCTGGTGCGGCGCAGTAACCAGGACGCGGTAGGCGCGGAGGTAGAGCGCGGTCTCTTCGTCGTCTGCGACGGTATGGGGGGCGCTGCCGGGGGTGAACTGGCTGCGCATATGGCGGTGCAGATCTTCCTGCGCGAGGCTTATCGTGGCGGGCCCGACGCGGGATCGATTCTTGCCCATGCGGTCGCCGTGGCGAACCGTGAGGTGTATGCGTATGCGCAGGAGAACCCGCGTCTACGCGGGATGGGGACCACGCTGGCCGCGCTCTCTGTACCCACCACTGTGGGCGCCAGGGCAAAGGCGATCCCATTGGCGATCGCGCATGTGGGTGACTCGCGCTGTTACCGTCTTCGCAGCGGTAAGCTGGATCTGCTGACGGACGACCACTCCCTTGTGGCCGAGCAGATACGTCAGGGCGAGATGACGGCAGAAGAGGCGGAGGCCTCGCCCCTACGGCATGTCATCACGCGCGCTGTGGGGACGGTCCCGGAGGTAGAGGCGGACCTTCTTCGTACGGAAGGTCTCGAAGGCGATCTCTACCTCCTTGCGTCGGATGGTCTGACGCGGGAGCTCTCCGAGAAGGAGATCGCGGAGCTGCTGCAACTGCATGGTTCATCTTTGGAGACGGCGGCGGAGAAGCTGGTCCTAGGTGCGAATGACGCGGGTGGCGGGGACAATACGACGGTCGTGCTGGTGCGCATCGGCTTCTAAGAGCTACGCCTGCTCTGATAGATTCAAATCTCGTGCTTCTTCCAGAAGTGCGTTCAGGAGATGGGCATGGCTGCGAAAGAAATGTACTTCGACGACTTTCAACTGGGGCAGAAGTTTCATTCCAAGGGAAGCGTAAAGGTCACGGCGCAGGAGATTACGGAGTTTGCGCAGAAGTACGATCCCCAGCCCTTCCACCTCGACGAGGCGGCGGGCAAGAGTACGTTCTTTCAGGGACAGGCAGCGAGCGGATGGTTGACGGCGGCCCTGGTCATGCGCATGCGCGTGGAGACGATCACCGTCGTCGGCGGCATGATCGGTGCGGGTGTGG
>JAHFTZ010000388.1:0-1017 GCA_023265355.1 Terriglobus sp. | reverse complement strand
ACACCGAGGTGGTGGGTCTACGGGTGTCGAAGTCGCGCCCTCAATACGGTCTGGTGACGATCTATACGCTTGTTCTGAACCAGAATGACCAGGTTGTGATGAAGAGCACGGTAAACTTTCTGGCTCCGCTGAAACCTCAGAGCTAGACGCCTCCTGGCGTGGGGTGCCGCGGCTGGTACAAAGCCCTGGATTCCACAGTGTCGAAGCGTATCCTTGAAGCATGATGCGAATGACGGTGCTGGCGTCGGGTTCGAAGGGCAACAGCGCCGTGGTGTCTTCTTCAGGGACGCGCATCCTCGTGGACGCAGGGTTGAGCTGCCGCGAACTGATGCGCCGTATGGCCATGGTCGGTGAGAATCCCGAGACGCTGGACGCCATTCTGATCACGCATGAGCACGCCGATCACGTGGCCGGTCTGCCGGTGCTGGCGCGCAGGTTTGGCATCCCTGTCTACTTTACCGAGGCAACGCATCGCGCCTGGGTGCGACAAATGACGCCGCAGAAGCGGACGACCTACGCGCAGTGGCTGGAGCAGCGCAGGGCGGAGATGGCTCTGCGCGACGAGGAACTGGTGCGTTCCTGCGCCGTGGACCTGAGCGAAGTTCCGGATGAGCATTTTTTTGTGCCTTCGGTCGAAAGCGTGAGCGAAGGTTCCAGCGAGGCCGATGAGGCATCCGAGGAGCATAACGCGGTGAAGTTGGCCGCGGCTGCTGCGGAGGATCTCTGCGACGAGACGGATGCTCCCGTGGTGAAGAAGAGCGTCAAGGACAATCCGAGCTATCTGCCCGCAGTGGAGTACTTCCGCGCGGGCTCCCATCTGGCGATTGGCGACATCGATATCCTCCCGTTCACCATCCCGCATGACGCGGCAGACCCCTGCGGGTTCGTCTTCGAGTCAGAGGGCGTTCGTCTCGGATTTGCTACCGATTTGGGCTATGTCCCGCAGAATGTGAAGATGGCGCTGAAAAACTGCGATGTGCTGCTTCTGGAGAGCAACCACGACCTGGAGATGCTGCG
>JAHFTZ010000026.1 GCA_023265355.1 Terriglobus sp. | reverse complement strand
GAATCATCCGCATACTTTTCTTGGCACCTCTGAGACCGGACAGGCCGCGATTCTCCTGACCTCCGGCAATCCCGATTGCCACGTGATTCTGCGCGGTGGACGGGCGACTACGAACTACGACGCCGCATCGGTGGCTTCAACCGCGGAGCAGATGCAGAAGGCGGGCGCCAAGCCGCGCATCATGATCGACTGCAGCCATGCGAACAGCGGCAAGGACTATCGCAAGCAGGGTGCTGTGTGCCAATCCGTCGCAGAGCAGGTCACGACGAGCGATCAGTCGCACATCATGGGTGCGATGATCGAAAGCAACCTGGTCGCCGGAGCGCAGTCGCTTGTCCACGGCAAGGCGCTTGTCTACGGGCAGAGCATCACCGACGCATGTATCGACTGGCCCGAGACGCAGACGCTTCTGCGTGAACTGGCCGGGGCGGTACAGAAGCGGCGAGCCGGAGTTCGGAGCGAACAGCTCTAGTTCCGGGAGCCTTGCCCGCTTCCCGTCCTCCTTTGGTTAATCGATCAACGAAGCCTGATCCTGGTTTCGAGACTTCGTATCACGACGCACCATCGAGATCCGGTGGACTCAGCGCGCCACGTGTACCACCGGCCGGTAGGCCTCTTCCGGAATCTCGGCCAGGATCAAGTGGCTCGCCTTTGCGAAGGTGACTTCGCCTTTTGATGCAGGGCGTGGGAAGAACCAACAGGCGGCACCTGCAGGTGCAATATCCATTGACACGGGAAACCTCCTATGTTTTCTTTTAAAAATTCCCTTGGTCATCCCTGCGTTTAGGCCCCTTGCATCTCTGAGTTTCGAGGACATGCCATGTCACGCCTTCTGCCTGAATCCCAACGCGTCCGTATCGCCACTTTGTTTGGCGCTTGTCTCACCCTGGTTACTGCAGGGTTTGCGCAGACCCCAATCACCATGAGTTCTATCTGGGCGACAAGTCCCAGCAGTATCGTTCAGGGCAAAACAACCGAGGTCATCCTTACGGCGCCAGCCAACGCCTGCGGACCTGGTGCGGGTCAACTTGCTGACGCCACCCTCAGCAACGCCGTCAATCCTCCAATCGGCATCGTTCAGGCCGGCTTCGGTGTGACCGCCGAAAATCCCAAACACACTGGAACCTGCGAACTCACCGTCAGCCTGGGCCCTGCAACGAACGCCAAAACCGGACCCATGCGTCTCACTCTCTCCAAGGCCGCGGGCGGCGGCGCTGCCGCTGTTCCCATTGGCTTTGCCACCATCACGATCACGTCTTCGCTCGCCCTCCCCATCCCTGACGGCCTCTCGCCTCAGGTCGATATAGATTGGCACGTCCTCGGCTTCCAACAGACTTACGACAACTTTGGCCGACGTATAGCCGACAATTACTATGCCGTCGAAATCACCCTTGGCAACAACACCGGCTTTCCCCTCCAACTTTCTGGTGCAGGCTTCGATCTCAAAAACCCCGACGCTGCCCCAACACCTACTACGAACCAGATGATCGTCCAGGGGTCGCTCCTCTACGGCCAGGACTACAGCGCCCGTAACGTGATTTACCGAACTCTTGTATGGGCGGCTCTTATTGGCGCGGGCGCTAATCCCTACTTCCATAGCGCAAACGCCAAAGCCAACTACTCGGCCGGCCTGGCCCTGTTCAGCGGACCGCTTGTCAACGGCTTTCTCCAACAGTTTCCCGACAACACCGTCAAGCAGCTCGCCCGTCTGAACAGCTCTGACGTTATGGGCGACCAGAACATCATCCCGAACAACTCCCAGGTGCCCTTCATCGCCTTCGTCACCCGAGACAGCGTTTGTCATCAGGTTAGAGATTCAAACATTTGCGGTTCCCGCAAACGCCTCCATATGGTCCACGTCCCCTATAGCACCGACGCCGTCAAAGAGGCCTTGGGCAACATCACCATCGTCGGCAAGACCATACCCATCTTCGGAGCCCGCATCAAGGTCACTGCAGCCCCCACGGGTGCGCAACCCACCACCGGGACCGTCAACGGTTCCGTCCTTGAAGGCGTCGCCAGCTCCGTTACCCTCATGAGCTCTGGTCTTACAGGAGCTTCGGTCACCTCTGCTCCCCACGGCGTCACCGTCGACACCACCACCGGGCCGTTCACAGACTCCAGCTTCACCGCCTCGATCCTCACCCTCACCAAGGCTCCTATCTCCCTCACTCTCACCCGTAAGGACGGGACCCTCATCACCTTCCCCGTCTCAGTCGAGCAACCTATCCCCATCATCCAGTACCCCCCCGGGACCAAAACAATCCCAGTAGGTAAACCGACCTCTGTCACAATTACCTGGCAATCTAAAGGTCCAAGTCTTATCCATGCAGCTTTGCCCGCCATGGCTGCTGCCGACGGTATCAGTGCTCTCGTCGCCCCCACAATTCCCAGCCTCAGCGTCACAATCAACCCCGCCAGGGCTGGATCCCTGAATGTCCCACTCACTGTTCCCGTCGCCCTCCCGGGCGCAGGTACCGCGAATCTCCCTGACCTTCCTCCACTCGCTGTCTCTGTCCAATAATGCGATGACACAAAAGGGTGAGGCCTTAGCCTCACCCTTTTGTGATTACCGCTGGCGCTTCCGTTACTTTTTCAGAGGCTCCGGCGTTGGGATGCGAGGCAGCATCTCCGGACGCGTCGCCGCGTTGTAGGCGAACCATGCCTCGATCATGGAACCCTGCATGACGTCGTCTTTCTGCACGCGGTCATAAAGGTCCGCGTTCGAGTGGTGCGTGCGCGTGCCGTACTCCAACGGGTCTTGCAGGAAGCCGATACCGTTCAGGCCAATCCACGAGAAGGCAGTTGAGTCCGTACCGCCGGGGGACGGTGTAGGTCTAAACTCCGTACCCAGAACAGCAACGATGTGCTGATCTTTGATGGGCTCGATCCACGACTTGAAGATGACCCCGGTCTGCGGACTTCCGCCCGCCGATACGCCACGGAACCTGCCCGAGCCGCTATCGTCGTTGAAGTACACATCCAGCTTGTCGTATTCGGGAGTCTTCTTCATCGTGTCGCGCGGAGCGAAGTGCTGCTGCACGTACGCTGTGGAACCGTAGACACCCTCCTCTTCGCCTCCCCACAGGGCGACGCGGACGGTGCGAGCCATGGGCTTCTTGAGCGTTGCCAGAATGCGAACGGCCTCCATCGCCACAGAGGAGCCGGTGCCGTTGTCCGTCGCGCCCGTTCCGCCCTGCCAGCTATCGAAGTGACCGCCCAGCATCACGACCTCATCCTTCTTCGTTGTTCCCGGAATCTCTCCGATCACGTTGAAGGCATCCTGGTCTTCCTTCTGATACTCCACCTGCACGTCGAAGGTGAGCTTCGGCGTGATGTTGTGCTGGAGCAGGCGAACGACGCGGTTGTACTGCTCGGCGCCGATGGCCACCATCGGCGGCGGAATGGGATCCTTCGGATTCTCCGAACCGCCGTAGGTGGAGAAGATCGTGCCGCCGTCGCCGTTGTAACCCGGCGTCAGAACCAGCGCCGGAGCTTCTTCCTTCAGGAAGGCGTTGAGCTCGTTGCGCAGGGCTTTGTTGCCGGAGAGAGCCTGCGAGGTCGGCGTGAACTCCCAAGTGCCTTCGCCGGGTCTGCCGCGTCCGCTGGGGTCACGATTGGCCTCAGGCGAACCGGGAGCAGCAACGGGACGGCGATAGGCCTCTCCACCACGTGCACTGCGCGCCAGGATCTCCTCATCCGTTGGTGAAGGCTGCGCCTCCGCCTTCGTGTGCAGCGTGAGCGGAGCTGGGTCAAAGATCAGCACAATCTTTCCCTTCAGCTTGCCGTGGTACTTGGCGAAATCTTCCTTGGAGTGAATCGGCGCCCAGATGGCGTCTGCGGTGACGGGGCCATTGGTCCCGGGCGTCCAGGCCAGCGGAAAGCCCGTCAGCGCTGCGTAGGCCGGAGCCTCCATCGCGCCGTAATACTTCTTGATCTGCCATCCATACCCGAAGGGCCACTTTTCCAGGTGGACGTTCTGCATGCCCCACTCTTTCATCTGCTTCATCGCCCACTCGGCAGCTGCGCGGTGATTGCGGCTGTTGTTGACGCGCGGGCCGTAAACCTCGGAGAGATAGAAGAGGTTTTCCATGACCTGCGAGTGCTGAAAAGCCTCACTCTTGATCTGTGCCAGGACATCCAGATCGACTTTGTCCCCACCGGTTTCTTGCGCAGTTGCGGACGAGAGGAAGAGCAGAGCCGCGGCCATAACGGCAGCTTGCTTGAAGCGGAGCAGAGGCATTGAAGGGTTCTCGCTTTCAAAAAAGAGGTGTTTTAGAGAACAAGAGAAAGCCGATAAGAAGAAGCTGCACGTCTTCCTAACGTCAGTACATTGGATTTTTGTAATGGCTCAAAGCTATCGGATTCGTAGGCACGACGCAATTTAAGCCAGCGAAGTCCATTTTTCGCGGAGATCTTCCGCGATGGAATAATCAACGGTCCGAAGTGTCCTTGAAGAATGGGAAAAATCCCGGCAGCAAATCTGGAGCCTGCGGCAAGCGAGACGTCGCATAGCCTCAAAAATCGGCATCTCCAACTGATGGCGCTCGGAGGTGCCATTGGAGCGGGGTTCTTTCTGGGCTCGGGAGCGGCTATCGGCCAGGCCGGACCGGCGCTTCTCTTTGCCTATCTCATCGCGGGCGGAATGATTTATTTCGTCATGCGTGCGCTCGGCGAGTTGACGCTCGCCTATCCCTCTCGCGGCTCCTTTGCCGCCTACACCTCCCTCTTCATTGGCCCGCTCGCCGGTTTTGTCACCGGCTGGCTGTACTGGCTGGTCTTTCTGCTTGTGGGGATCGTCGAGATCACAGGAATCGGAGTGCTTGTACATCGCGCGTATCCCGGCACTCCACAGTGGATTCCGGCCCTGTGCGCCACCGTGGTGCTCTACGCTATCAACATGTGCACCGTGAAGTCCTTCGGCGAATCGGAGTACTGGCTGTCCATGATTAAGGTCGTCACGATTATCGCTGTGCTTCTGTCGGGCGTGGCGATTCTGGTCTTCAAGATCGGCGATGCCGGTGCGCACGCGCACGTTGCGAATCTCTGGAAGTATGGAGGCCTTCTGCCTAGAGGCTTCTCCGGTCTACTCGCCGCATTACCCGTCGTCATCTTCTCGTTCGGTGGAACAGAGGTCATCGGGCTTGCAGCGGCGGAGACGGACAGGCCCGAGCACGCTCTGCCGCGAGCGATCAACGGCGTCTTCTTTCGCATCCTCCTGTTCTATGTCGGCTCGATCGCGATCGTCATGATGCTGCACCCGTGGAATAGTCTGGATCCGAAGGAGAGCCCTTTTGTCTCTGTGCTCCAGCAGACAGGCTTTGCCTGGGCCGCGGGAACAGTCACCTTCGTAGCCATCAGTGCCTTCTTCTCATCGAGCAATACGTTTCTGTATGGAAGCAGCCGCCTTCTGCATGCAATGGCTTCTTCAGGAGACGCTCCGGCACGCTTTCAAACTTTGAATAGCCGAAAGATTCCGTACCTCGCCGTGACGCTCTCCGGCGCTGTGCTGATGGTGGGAGTTCTTTTGAACTACCTGGTGCCCGAAAAGGTCTTCGACTATCTTCTTTCGGCGTCTGTGTGGATCGTACTCTGGGTCTGGACCGCGATCATGCTCTGCCACCTGGTGTACCGTAAACGCTCGCTCTCACGTGGGGAGTTCCAGTTGCCGTTTGCTCCCTACACAAACTGGGCGATTCTTTTGCTGATCGGTCTGATTGCCGTGCTTGTCGCATCGAATGGCCAGACAAGGATTACCTTCTACGTCCTTATGGTGTGGCTGGGTATTTTGATTGCGGCTTACGTTGCAAAAGGTCGTACGAGGCCCATCGATTTATGACAAATCAAATAGCGACTCAAGACGATTTATCGCCTCCACTCTTTTCTCGCATGGCTACAACGGAAGATCTTGATTCATTGGTCTCTTTTATTAATGGATCTTTTCTCGATGAGAACCCGCATTTGATCAGGGGCCGGAGCGACACAGAAGAGATCGCACATCTTTTGGAGATCGGTCACTTTCTCCTAATCGAAGAGAAAGGACAGATGGCTGGCTCGATTTATGCGGAAATTCGAGGACACGGTAGGGGCTACCTGGGCCTGTTGGCGGTAAGTCCGGAGAGACGCAGGAGCGGCATGGGCGGACGGCTCCTTCGCGCGGGAGAGCAATTTTGCAGGCAACAGGGCTGCCGACTCATTGAGGGGAATGTACTGAATCTGCGTCCGGATCTCCTCGAACGCTATCAGCGGTATGGTTTTCGAGTGGTGGGCGAGGTGCCGGGTGTTCTTCGAGACCGAGTGGATAGAGACTACAGCCTTATCCTGCTTGAAAAAGACCTGCAGCTCTAGTCCCCGCTCTGCCAGCGAGATCGATATGGCCGTCTTCACCTCTGCGCCACGCGCCACGGTGAAATCTCCTTCCAGGTAAGAAGCTCCTTGGTCGCCCAATCCGTTGACTTGTCCTTATGACAACTCGTGCAGCTGTTGGGGATCTTGTACTTATCCGTCATCGCCGGAGAGATGAACTTGAAGGTGTGGGAGCGAACGAAAGCTCCCGGTACGCCCTGTGCTTCGATCTTGGGCATATGGCAGGCGATGCACTGACTGCCAGGGCTTCCGGCCTTGTGATGGGTATGCTCTTCCAGGCTGGCCACGTGGGGACCATTCGGTGAATTCGCGGCGTGGCAATCAAGGCAGATCTTGTCCGCAGGCTTACGCAACTGCGCGTAGTTGCCGGTTCCGTGAACGTCATGGCATGAGGCGCAGGTGACACCCTTTTCATACATCACGCTCTGGATAAAATCATTGCCCTGCATCCGGTTCTTGTGCGCTGTGCCGTCGGCAAAGTGCAGAAAATCCGTCTGCCCGAGCGTGATGTCTTCAAGGTTCCAGTAGTCCTGTAAATTCTTGCCTACGTGATAACCCACAGGCCAGTCGTATGCCTTGCCTTCGATCAGCTTCGTCTTCGGCTGACCCTGCGAGTGGCACTGAATACAGGTGTCGTTCGAAGCGACAGAATCCATCTGCGAAGGATTCTGAATATTCAAGCGCGTCGGATGAGCAACGTGTTCACTTCCCGGTCCGTGGCAACGTTCACAGCCCACATTCCATTCCGTGACCTGCTTGGTGTGAATGTCATAGTTCACCGAGTGGCATCCGTCACACGTCGGCCCGGTCGGCCGCTGTAGATTGTCTGAGGGGTAGTAGGCAGTCCACCAGTCCGCACCCGTATCGGGAACGTGGTACTTCATCCATTTCTTGTTCCCAATGTCCCACTGCGCGGACAGCGGGTAATAGTCGTCTCCGATTTTGGTGAAGTAGCGCTGCTTCCAGATGCTGCCGTAGACGAGTGCGACCTGATCCGCCGTGAACTTGGCCACGTTGTTCGTCTTCAGATCAGGAAGGATAGCGTCAGGATGTTGTCGAGGATCGCGCACCACATTCGCCATCGGTGTCTTCTTCCACCGTTCGTAAATGTCCGCATGGCAACTCTGACAGGATTGAGAACCAACATAGTGAGCATTCTCCGTGGAAGCCCGCAGCCTCTTCGCATCAATATTCGAAGTAGTGCGCATGCTGCGAATGTAGGAGACCAGCGCCCAGCTATCTTCCTTTGCCGGAGAGCGCAGACCGGGCATGGCAGGCATGCCTGTCAGTTGCACACCGTTTTCAATGATGTAGTGGATCTGTCCGTCGGAGAGATCTTGCGTCGCAACAGACCGCAGGTCCGGTACGCGCGGAGAGGTGTTCTGGCCGATCGGTGTAGCACCGCTTCCATCCACTCCATGACAGACAGCGCAGCGGGTCAGGAACAGTTCGCGGCCCTGTTGCTGCGCAAGAGCATCACTGGGATATGGATTCACACGATGGGCTTCGGCACGCGGGATAGCAAAGTTGCGCACACCGCGCGCGAGCGCGGCTTCGATACGCGAAGGTTTCTCTGTCGCTCCGAAACCGCGCATCTTGATCGTGGTGGTCACGGCCAAAACGATCACCGCGATACTCAGTAAAACCCAGCCTGTCCTACTCAACGTTCTCATGATCGAAGTCCCCCTCAGGAAATCGCTCGGTACAGCGCTTCTACTAAATCCATGCCACGGATCGAATGCGATAGTCCTGGGCTAATCCTCCGCTTTTCCGCGAACTCAACCTTCGGCCTTTCATCAATGAATCGCACGATCAACCACGCTGAGAATACGCGATCTACTCCGGGTCCGCTTCGCCTTTATGATCATGAGATGGGACGCGCCGCATCAGTCCGGATTCGCATCGCTGCAGGGCTTCTGTGCATGGTGCTGGCGTGGCTCCCCGTCAGTTCTCCGCACTGCGACCTCTGCGATGGGTTTCATACGATGACGCTCTCTTCTTCGTCGCAACCATCCGTACGACACTCTGCGCTGCCTGAACCGGACACCTGCAACGGGATCTGCGCCTGCTGCGGATTTCATTGGCTTTCCGATAGCCGTCCGATCTCCACCTCGCTCGTGGTGGAGAGAGACGCGTCCCGGTTAACGCCGCTGTCGCCTCCACGCACGCCTCGTTCGCCCTTCCTCCGTCCTCCGCGCATCTCTCGCTCGTAGCCTGTACTGCCTGCCTCTGGCAGGACAACCTTACAGCGAACCCAGGAGAGATCTATGCGTACCCATGTTTATGCGCTCGCGATTGCGTGCGCCTTTTTGCCATTGACTCTGCCTTCCCATGGCCAGGTCGGAGCAACGGACGACTCTTATAAGCCAGCGAGAGCCTCCGAAGAGAAGGACTCTGTGGCCATCCTTGAGATCGGTGCCTCGACAAGCTGGAACTTTACTGGAGGTGCGGCGTCCTTTGCGCCAAACTTCGCAGTGGAGACAACACCGGTCGAACATTGGCTTGAACTGGAAGCAGGCGTCACGCCCTTCTTCACCCGCAACGCAACGGAGTGGGACACGGATCTGCTCTTCAAAAAACCATGGACGATCTCGCCCAAAGCGGAGTTCATGTTTGGCGTCGGCCCGCAGTGGGTTCATCTGAAGCAGAACGGCAGAACGACGAACTCGGTATCAGGTGAGGTAGCCGGAGACTTCATGTTCTGGCCAGCCCACAGACATCGCTTCGGCTGGTTCATCGAACCCGCCTACGACTACAGCTTTGCGCGTGGTCATCAGCAATCCGTTGGAATGAGCGCCGGTCTACTGATCGCCATTCACTGAGGACTGAACGCAGGACTAAACGAAGCATGAAGGGGTCGAGAGCGCGTTCTCGACCCTTCATCGTGCCGAGAAGCTGTACTTCTAACTGGAAATGACTTGGCCCGGTCGTTATCATCCCGGTAAAGCGTTCAAGCATGCTCTTCAACCGGAGAGAATTATGATTCGACTGGCTTCACCGTCCCTTCGCTTCGTCCTGGCCTCCACGTTCGCATTTCTCGCCGCGTTGCCTTCTCACGCACAATCGAACGCCGACGACAACACCTTAATCAAGCTTCAACATGACTGGGCCGAGGCTCGCAAGCATGCTGACCTCGCCTTCCTGGAGAGCTTCTATGCGAAGGAGTTTACCGTCGGCAATATGGACGGCAGCGAGTCCTCACGAGCGAAAGATCTTTCCATGTTCTCTTCCGGCGATCTCAAGCCAAGCGTCATCACAGACGACGAGATGCAGGTCCACATCTACGGCCAGGCCGCCCTGGTGACCGGCGTGGAGCATCTCGAAGGCAGCTACAAAGGGCACACCGGAAAGTTTGACCTGCGGTTCGCCAACACTTTCGTCTACCGTGACGGTCATTGGCAACTCGCACGCCATCAGGCCACGCCTATCGTCACAAAGCGACCGTAAGTACTATGCTCGCGGATTGCGAGCATAGGAAAAACGCTCGTAGCTAAATTAGCTCGTTTCTGCGCAATCACCTAGTCGTGAGAAGTTTACGAAATATAGGTTGCGGGATGTGCTTGGACATAGAAACTTCAATCTGAAGGTTCGACCCCTTTGGGTCAGGGGACGAGGCGAGTTCATTGGGACCGAGTGGTTCTCCAGAGGTCTTGAGGAAGGAATTAGAAAACCGAATCGTTCCGTCGACGTCCTGGTTCCAAGTTCCGGTTGCATGCTTTTCAGTCGGCCCGTGCATGACGGTCTGATCAAACGAATGATCTGCGTTTAGTACTAACGTCGCAGTCACGCCTGGCTCGTCACCTACATACGTTCCCTGGACGGAAGCGTGAGAATCCTTCTTGCCATACCAAAGGACGTGATATTGCCGCAACCTCAGGGAGGTAAACAAGCCAAAAGTCTTATGCATATCGCTATAGGTTGTTCCGTCCGGTTCGGGTTCATCACCCGAAACCACAAGAAATTCTTTCGAAAAGGAAATACCTCCTTCTCCTAGATGCCTCCATGTCCCTTGCGATTGTTGTTCGAGATTTCCAAGTCTCCGAGTCTGCTGAAAAGTGTGGTCTGCGTTTAGTACGAGCGTAGAAGTTTCTCCTGCCCGTCCAAAGGTGTATCTCCCCACGGCGGCGGAGTCTCCATAGTCCATGGCAGTGATAGCCCAGAGGATGACGCAGGAAATCGAGAAGAGAAGTCCGCCAATGACCCAGATCGGCCTTTTCATTCCATTCGTGCTCCACGTCACAAGCTAGTTTTACATCCCGTCACAAAGTTATCTTTCGGCGACTTGATTTGATCAGTTCTGTCAACGCGCCTTCCGCATGCCCATCAACTTCGTCTCAGAAGACCCGTACTCAAACTAAAGAAAACGGCGCGGAGGTCATCGACCCCGCGCCGTTCTTTCTATCAAATAAAACTACGCGTTTAAAGCCATTCCATACACAGCGCTGAAGCCATCGAGCAGGCTTTCGCTGAGCGTGGGGTGGGCGTGGATCACCGTCATCATCTCTTCGACGGTCATCTCGGCGTCCATGGCGACGACGGCTTCTGCGATGAGTTCCGTGGCGAAGGGGCCGATGATGTGGACGCCCAGGATC
This sequence comes from Terriglobus sp., assembly GCA_023265355.1. Classification (GTDB taxonomy): domain Bacteria; phylum Acidobacteriota; class Terriglobia; order Terriglobales; family Acidobacteriaceae; genus Terriglobus. Next base: position 682 of record JAHFTZ010000026.1, on the reverse strand, counting down.
TCGCCATACTTCGCATCGGCGACGACTTTGACAAAGCCGTCATGCGCGTCGAGGATCGTGGCCTTGGAGTTTCCGGCGAGCGGGAACTTGCCCACCTTCACGTCGTAGCCCTTCTCCTTCGCGACCGCCTCCGTCATGCCGACGGAACCGACCTGCGGTTCGGAGTACGTCGCGCCCGGAACGCGGAAGCGCGTCACCGGCTTCGCGTACTTGCCCGCGATGCGTGCAGCGGCGACGGCTCCGCACATGGAGCCGGAGTGCGCGAGCTGCGGCAGGCCGGCGACGATGTCGCCGATGGCGTAGATGCCGGGCTCTTCCGTCTCCATCCACTCGTTGGTGTGGATGAAGCCGCGGTCGAGCTTGATCTTCGTCTTGTCGATGCCGACGTCGTAGGTGCGCGGAGCGCGGCCCACGGCGACGAGGACCTTGTCGGCCTCCTTGATCTCGCCGGTGCCGTCGGACTTGGTGAAGTGCACCTTCACGCCGGTCTTGGTCTCTTCGATCTTGTCGACCTTGGCGGAGACATGAACGTTGATGCCCTTCTTCTTGTATTGGCGCAGGAACTCCTTCGAGATCTCGGCGTCCTCTGCGGGAACAACGCGATCGAGCATCTCGATGATGGTGACCTCGGCGTTGAAGCTCTTCATGATCGAGGCGAACTCGACGCCGACCGCACCGGAGC
>JAHFTZ010000387.1 GCA_023265355.1 Terriglobus sp. | reverse complement strand
TGCGCGCGTTGACGATCACCTTCACATGGGAATCGACCGCTGCCAGCGCACGAAGCTCGTCCACGGTGGTGTCGGTCGAGGCGTTGTCGATGATGATGTGCTCGTACGCATACTGCGGCAGTCCGGCGAATACGGAGCGCACACGCTCCACCAGCGGCTGCACATTGCCCGACTCGTTATACGCGGGGCTGATTACGCTGATCTTCTTCATCCGGTCAACGCTCCTCATCTCGACCTCCAACCGTACCACGCTGCCGTTCGTCGTATCGTCTCTTCGAGTGACACCGTCTGACGCAGCCCCAGGTCACGCTCGATCCTGCTCACGTCGGGCACATAGCGTGAGATGCTGCCACCCGCCGGTTTGGCAGCGATCTGGATCTTGGCGTCGGACCCCAACGCGTCGCGCACCGCCTCGGCCACTTCACGGATGCTCACACTCTCTGCGGATCCAACGTTGTACGGAACCATACTCGGCGCACGGAAGAGCATCGTCCAGAGCCACGCAGCCAGATCGCCAGCATAGAGATACGAACGCGTCGGCGTTCCGTCTCCGCCGATCTTCACCGGCCCGCCCGCCATCACGTCACGGATGAAGTTACCAATCGCAAAGTGTGCGTCCAGAGAAAGATGCGGCCCACAAAAAGCCCAGCAGCGCGCGATGACGCAATCGAGTCCGCGCGTCTTCGCATACAGCGCACACATCAGTTCGCTCGCGCGTTTGCCCTCGGAGTAGACGCTTCCCGCATCGGTAGGATCGGGAGCGCCCGCATAGTCTTCGGGCAGATGCTCTATCTCCGTCGGCTGTTTCCCATAAATCGCGCCGGAGCTCGTCAGCAGAAATCTCTTCGTCCCATGCGTCGATGCGAACTCCAAAGCACGCGCTGTCCCTGCGAGGATCGTCGTCAACATCTCCAGAGGCTCTTCCGCTGCCTGCTTCGCGCTGGCCTCCGTGGCGGCGTGGATCACATATTTGAACTCGCCTTCAGGGAAAGCGAAGTCCTGCACATCGCCCTGCACAAACTCAATCGCCGCATCCGCCGCGACCCGCGGACATTTCACGCGGAAGCGCTCCACATCCCGCGTCAGCACCGTCGCCCGAGCATTCAGACCAAGCGTGCGATTGATATGGACGAAGCTCTCCAACAACCATGCACCAAAGAAACCAGTTCCCCCGGTGATGAAGACACGCTCTCCACGCATCTCCTCCCAAAGCCCTTCCGTTTGTTGAAGGATGGCATCGAGATCCGAGTTGGAAATCGGCTGTGTCACCTTGGCTCCGTTATTTTTCTGATGCGGGTCCTGCGACGTAACGAAAGACCTTTGCTGCCGTTGCGTTGTCCAGATCAGGTGTCATCAGGTGCAGCGGGTTCGACTCCATGCTGCCCGAGGCCGTCACGCGGCTTGCGATCTTGGGGAAGTACGTCTGCTTGGGATCGATATGGACCAGGAAAGCCGCAGGCCCAGGGGCTGCCATGCGCTTCAGGAACTCCGGATCGTTCTCGTACCCGATCCCAATGCGCATCGAGGGAATGCTGTACGCCTCAAACAACGGCTCCCACTTCGGAATGCCAAGGCCGGTTTCGGTATCGCAACCCACGTACCGCCCACCGAAGTAGTTGATCTGGGTCATACGAATCGAAGCATATCCGTGATCGTCGAAGACAAAGATCTTGAGGTTTAATTTGTTCGCAGCCGCCGTACCGAGTTCCTGAAGATTCTGAATGAACCCACCATCGCCCTCGACGAGGATCGTTCTGCGTCCCCTGCCAGCAAGCGCCGCACCGATGGCACCGCTCAAGCCATAGCCCATCGAAGCCAGACCTTTGTTCGTCACCACACGCTGTCCGCGCTTCTGCGCGAAGGTCTGCATCATCACCGTAAACGCGCTTCCGCTGGAGCAAGGAATCACAATGTCCCGCTCGGTCGTAATCCCGCTCAAGGTCTCCGCAAAGTTATAGGGCGAAAGATAACCTTCGCCCGTGTTGTTCACCGGCTCAACCAACGGGATTGCCGAGCGTACTTCCCGACAGAAGGAAACCCAGGCAGAATGATCGCCAGCATCCGTCTTCACAAGTTCCTTCAATACTGCATTGGCATCGCCGCAGACAGGAAGGTCTACCTTCGGATGTCCCTTCTGCAACTCGGCGCGGTCGCAGTCCACCTGCACCACTTCACCCACTGGCGCAAACCCTTGCCAGTTGAAGCCTGTCTGTTGCAGACTCAGGCGAGTTCCCAGCGCGATCACAAGATCCGCCTGCTGCAGAAGAATGTTCGAGTAGCGCTGTCCCCAGGTATTGGGACGTCCGAAGTACATCGGGTGATCGGCAGAGACACGATCCATCGCATTCCACGTCGCCATTACTGGGACGCCTAGCTTTTCCAGATCACTTAGCATGGGCTCCGTCGTAGCTCGGTCGATGCCCGCGCCAAGTAGGATGACCGGTCGCTCAGAGTTACTCAGCTTCGCAGCGATCTGGGCGATGACGCTTGGTGCGATCACTTCAAAGTGCGGTACAGCAGAAGGAATCTCGTTCGTCAGCGCGATAGGATCGACACGCGCACCTTGGACATCCAAGGGAATCTCAAGAAACACAGGCCCTTTGCGTCCAGAACGTCCGCAGAAGGTCATCTCTGCAAACTCGGCGCGGTCCACGACCTTTTCCATGAGGATCGATTTCTCCGTCACTGCGGCGGCGATCGCCACGCCATCAATCTCCTGGATGCCGCGCTGCCGAACTTCTCCGCGATTCAGATCGGCGGTCTTAACCTGCCCGCCGATCACTAACAGTTCGCGACTTTCGAGATAAGCTCCGCCGAGAGCCGTCACGATGTTGGTGAGTCCCGGCCCCGCCGTCACCATAGCGAAGGCTTTGCTTCCAAGATGGACTTCGTTGAAGTACTCGGCCGCGATGCCTGCCGCAACTTCATGCACTACGGGGATGCACGTCAGCTTGTGGCTGCAGCTCTCCAGCAGATGCATGATGTTTCCGCCCGCGACAAAAAAGCAGTGCGTGTATCCCAGATCCACCAGCCACTGCGCCAGCACATCGCTGTACTTCATCGTTTCGTTACTTCCCTGCGTCATGCGTATCTCTCAATCATGCTTTCGATCGCGCACCGTACTGCAGCGAGCGTTTCGCTGCTGCGTTCGACCTTGCGGAGTACAACATCGCCGTTCTGCTCCAC
>JAHFTZ010000386.1 GCA_023265355.1 Terriglobus sp. | reverse complement strand
GCTGTGGCGCCTGTTTGTGCGGCTGCGCCTCTGTTGCCCACCCAATGCCGGCTGATGCAGCCTCGCGTGCCGCAAGAAGCGACTCGCCGATCGACTTGCCGCAAGCCACCTGCGCATAGAATGACTGGCTAAACACCCGCGAAACGTCATCCGAAACCCGGGCGATTGTGCCGATATAGTGGGGGACACCGCGAGCGAGGAACGAACGGTAGAGCGTGCTCACATAGGCTTCGGCGCCCGCGTCGCCCGAACGCGCGGAATCGCAGGAATTGGCGACGATCAGACGTGGGAAGATCGCTCCGGGCGAACTTATCTGCCGGATCTGCGCACACGTCAGAACGTCCCCACGTCGGAATCTCCAGCCTGAATCCTCGGGATACTCTTGGCTAAATACGCCGTGGCCGATGAAATGGCAGATGTCGTAGTCCTTCGTCAGGAGCGCTAGAGCATCGCTCTTGCTTTCCGCCGAGCGAATGTCAAAGTGATCATTGCCTACTCTGGGGAGGAGAATGCTCTGGATCTCTTCTATTTCCTCGTCTACAGCTAGGCGACTCACGTCGCCTAGCAGGACCAGCACTTTGCCGCGGCTGTTTCTGGCGGCTCGTCTCTTGGCCGCTTCAAGTTCAGCTCCGCTCTTCAGCAATGAACGCGCGACCTGAAAACGGCGGCAGAGGAACGCCGTTCCGTCAAATAGGAGCTCCCACGGTATCCAGGAAATTTCTGGATCCAGATAGAAGACCAGATTATCGTGTGCTTCTTCCGTTGAGAGTGCTACCGTGAGTTCGTCTGGAATGATGCAGTTGTACAGTCTCTCGCCCAGTTGTGCCAGGATCGATACATCACACGAGCCCAAGGCTCGCGTGATCTGGGCCGCGAGGACCGCAGCTTCGTGCATGTCGACTTTCTTTGCGCCTTTGCCGAGCGGAGGCGCACTTTCCGCCTCCTGGCGCCACCCGTACCGATAAATGAGGGTGTCACGCTCTAGCTCAACGATCGCGGTGTGAAGCCGTTGGCTCATGCGCAGCCTGGATTTTCAGTCGGCATTCCGCAAGGACTTCCCCGTTCTTGACAATCTGAGCGATGTACGCGCCTGGAGTCAGGCTGGCGTGAAAGAGTTGCTTCCTCTCTCCGAGCGGAACAGAGGCAATCTTTTTCTCGTCCGGATCGAGCAGGTTTGCCCTCCAGGCGGGCATCGCCGGGTCGATGCCAATTCGTATGCAGACGGCAGCTCCTGGCCCCTCGACGTCCGCTTCCAGGGAGAAGAGGACTTGGGCTTCGTCGCCAGAATCAGAGACGGTTTGTGCGATCTCCACTCTGGGTTGCGCCTCTCCCGGCTCTTCACCGCCTCGGTGAATTGTGGCCGGCAAGGGAACGAGTTCGCCCATGCCCGTTACCTCTATCGGTCGCAGCAGCCATTCCTTTGCAGACCGAACGCCTTCGACGACAACCTCGGTCCAGCTGGGCGCCCGCATGCGCTTGAGCAGGTAATACCTGCCCGCGCACTGGTCGCAAAAGAGCAGGTGCTGCCGGAGCCTCCGCGTGGTGGCGCCATCGAGCTCGCCCTCCGCGCACGCCACGATGATCTCTGTAGCGAAGCAGGCTTCTTCCGGGGCAACGTCACTCGGCGACAGGTCTTTGGCAGCTGCGGAGAAGCCCTGGACGAAGGAGAGAAAATCCCGGCATTCTCCGCAGTCCTTGAGGTGTTCGTCGACGGTTGCGCGGTCGCTTGCCGACGCGTCCCCTTCCGCATACGCATGGAGGATCGTCTCGTGTGGATGCATGCCGCTCACACCTCCCGGAGCGAGGTAATGCCGAATCTCGCTTTCAGCGCCTGGTGCATCGAACGCAGGTCGTGAGCGAGCGTGTCGCGCACGCGCTTTTCGTTCCTGTTCCTCGTCCGTATGTCCGGTGGATCGCCGTAAATAAGGATCGCGAGGCGAGCCTTCGACCAGTCGTGGAAGTAATGCCGAATGATGCAATTCGAGCTATGCGCCTTGCCGGCCGTGGCCAGGTGGTCGAGGATCAGAAACCGGATGATGTACTTCCGCTCCTTCGTGCTGATTGCCGCATCCGGCCGCGGGATCGGCTGGGCCATGCCTCTGCGCGAATAAGCCCGTTCACCCTCGCAGCCGGCCGCTGGGGGCCGCTCATCTTCGAGAACCGGTTCCAGCTCGGCGGTTGCGGCCGTCTCCGCCTCATGCGTCTCCTCGGTCGGCTCGGGTATATCGCCCTGAAGTTCTGCCAGGCGCCGTTCATCTGCCAGCCGCGCCCGGTCCAGATCTTCCCACGCTTCCAGTTCCTCGGTGCGTTCTGTTCGATGTATCCGCCCGGTGTCATCCACTACTTCATAATCGGGATGAATATGCACCCATATCGCCTGGCCTTCACCTTTGACGAACCAATATTCATCGATTACCGAGGCCTCGATGAGCAGCCGCTTGTAGCGCTTGAACTGCGGAGTTTCCAGCCGGCCCACGAATTGGCCGATGTGCCGACTGAAGCGGAGATACGCCCTTGTGTGGCTGCCGTACAGCATCCAGTCCGGGTTATATCCCGGCGGACAATAGCGGTGGCTTTTCCGACGGAGATCCTGGTAGATTTCGCCTCGACGCGCTTTCAGGTCACAGTAACGTTCCCAAAGCGCGAGGACGTACAGTTCCGAGTGCGTCTCGCAATACCTCTCCAGGAGCTCTGCGGGAGCGAGGCTTTCGAGTTGCAGGGGCGCTGGGCGCGGCTGGGCTGTACCCATCGGCTTCCCCTAGATGATGATGAATTTGCGGGGCGAAGTGTGCCATAGGCGCTCCGACGAGGCAAGAGTTTTTGTTGCTGCGACCTGGTAACCCAGGCTCGAAGCAATTCGCGATTTTGAGTCGGAATCATTGAGGAGCTGGATGAGGGGAAACCCTCACATCCAGTTCTGAAGACCAATGCATTGGGCGACTGATGCATTGAGTTTAATACACCCAGGACTCGGCGGCTCCTTGGATGAAGAATTGGAAGTGGAAGGAGTTCTATGGCGCGGAGTTGGAGATGATACGGAGAGGGAGGCGTTGATTCAGTTGGCCAGTCGGGCTTCATCTGAAGAAGAGAGTGTCCTTTTACCGCCGAAGAGCTGGCATGCGCCAGCTTCTTTTTTTTACGCCGCCAAGGCGTCGCAGAAACGCCATGATCCATGGACACGACAAAGGCCACGAGGCAGCC
>JAHFTZ010000025.1 GCA_023265355.1 Terriglobus sp. | reverse complement strand
GAGGGCGGGCGCGGCACCTCCGTGTCTGCGGGAAGAGTGTTTGAAGTTGTCATCGAAACGCTCTTCGCCCAGTCGTTCGCGAACTCCACCGCATAGCCAATCGACTCCGGCGCTGCGTTGCCATCCGTCAACGTGACGGAACGCACCATCACGTCGCAGATGCCTGAACCGGAGTAGACCTTGAGCAGATCTCCCGGCCAGATATCGGCCACGGTCTGCGCTTCGTCGACGGAGCACTTGCCCTGCATGGCGGCGATGCGATCACTGGAGACGGCAAGCATCGCAGCAGCGGCGTTCTCGCAATCCACACTGCCACGCGCAACCGGCGACTTCACCTGTCCTACCCACTGCGCAACGCCCGGCAGTCCCGTCGAGGCTTCTGCGCCCACGCTCGCGGCGTCCTGCAAACGCGCGATGGCGTGAGCGCCCCGGCGATACTTCACGAGCACCTGCTCGCCCGGCGCGGGAATCCTTCCCGGATAAAACGTCAACGACCCGCCAGCTGAGAGCGACGCATCCAGACCTTCGCCCACGGCGCCGAGGAGTCTTGTCGTCTCGCTTCCATCGGTGTGTCGACTCACGACCCACGCGGATCCTGTTCGCTGAACGGAGACCGCAGCGACCGAACCGAGCATCTGTACCGAGTCCACCGCTGCAAAGGTGCAGACAGCGGGAGAAGCGGAGATCGAGCCATCGAACAGGATGTTCGCCGCCGTACTCGAAGCGAGACCCTGATCGCGCGCTTCGATGACGATGCTCAGACCGCCATCCACAAGACCGCCGCCGAACTGTGTGACCGTGCCCGCTACACGCGCGTAGTAGGTCTGCTTTACGCGCTGCGTTTCGTTGCAGTGCAGACGCACGCGGAAGGTGTACGCGTGGCCGGGGGGAACCGGAATTGCCGTGCCACTCTCCGCACCGTTGATGAGCGCGATGGCGATCGTCTGTCCGCTGCTTTGCCGGATTCTCACACCTGCAATGCAGTCCTTTAGCACGGTCTGTCCGCTGTAGAAGCCGCAGAGCACACCATCGCTTCCCGACTTCAGCAGAGTGGTATCCGCCTCTGCCACAAGCGTTCCCGTCATCTCGACGGAGTCGAGCAGGGCAAGCACGGTCTGTCCATCGAGGCCGTTGCCCCCATTCATCGTCAGGCCCGCTCCCGAGAGGCTCAGGAAGGATCCCGGATCGATGCCCTTCCACACAGTTGCGTCGAAGCTCGCGGCGGAGAAGGCGTCGCTCACAATCACGGCGTCGGGCAACGCAAAGGGTGCCTCCGCGAGCTGGAACGTCTGCGTCGTTCCATCGCCGTTGAAGACCTCCGTGATGTACGCTGTGCCTTCTTTCTCGCCAGCAACGGTCACGTCGTTCACCAGTGCACGTCCCTGCGCGAACTGGAGATCGCGCAGTGCCAGTGGGCCGTTGCTCTGGGTGAAGTCAATCGTGTTCGCTCCAGCCTGCGACAGACCCAAAGCTCCACCGAGGATGCGATAGGTCCCGTATCCACCCGCCGCGGCCGCGCCCAGGTTGGCGGAGGACGTGTCTTTTATCTCCGGGTGAAAGACACCCAATGCGGTCGCCAGCGTCGCGGAGGTGGTGTCTATGACGCTCGATCCGCTTCGCAGGGCCAGCGTGCGCGCCACATCTCCGACGGTGGAGCTCAGCACCGCGCCGCTCTGCGTTACGGTCTGAAGGTCGAGCAGCCATTCATCGCTCAGCGCTTCAAAGAGAAACGCAGAGGCATCGGCTCGCGTGGAGACTTCGTCGAAGTCGGGAACGGCTTCGCTTACGAGGTACCCGGTGAAGAGCGTGTCTCCACCATCGGTCGTAACAAAGACGCGCGCCCGCCGCACAGGCACAGCCATACCCAGCGGCGCGAGGCAGAGCGTGCCTGTACACCGTGTGATCGCATTGAGCGTGCGCTGAATGGTTAGCGGACCCGCGGGCGAAAGGCATGCGCTGTACTCTACCGCGCCTTGTCCATCCTGATTGTCGATTAGCAATCGCATCGTTTCCTCTCTTACGTCTGCCGCATCGCTGCCGGAAGATAGCTCCGGAAACAAAGCGCCTGCTCGCCATCGTTCGCGTCCACTACCGGTAGCGCGCGGGACCGCGCTACCAGACGCCACATCGTCAATGGACTCGTTAAGAGAATGGCTTCTTCCGCTGCGCCCTCCGCGATCTGCAGACGCGGATAGTGATAGAGCACGCGATCGCCCTGTACGCCATCGACGACGAAGAGAGCGGACCACTCGTGGAAAAAGCTGCCGCCCTCGCGGTCGAGAAAGCCAGCGATCTTCGCGGCCTTCATGGTTGTGTCGGGCGCGCCCGCAAGCAGAGGCGACGCCAGCGTAAGTGTGTTCGCGGAGACATTTACGACGCGGCCTACGTTGTAAGTGATGCGGCGTATGTACTGCGGATCGTTCGCGACTGCATCGGCGGATTTCACATAGGCCCCACTGACACCCGCGCCGACGTAGCCTGTCTGGCCCGCGTAGTCCGCGTCGACGGCCACGAGATCGCCCGTTGCGAATCCACTCGCGTCTGCCACTACGAGTGAGCTCGCTGTGCTTCCAGTGCTTAGGGAGACGGCATTGGCCGCAGGCAGAAGGTTCATCGCCTGCGCTCCGCCGCTGATGCCCATCTGCAGCTTGCCCCATGTGTCGAAGCTGAGGGAGACCTCCGCACCTGCCTGCTTTCTTGTCTGACCGCGCACCAGCAGAGGAGCTCCGCTCTGCTGGGTCTCCACTTTCGTTTCGCTTACGCGTTTGAAGTCATGCACCCATCCCAGGTCGATCCAACCGGTGGGCGGCGCATCGAGTGAAAAGCGTCCCTGCGTTGCGGGATCGAAGGGTGTGGGAGCTCCGTTGTCTCGCTGCACCGGTGCATAAAAGGCGCGCACGCGCTCGCTTGCTGGAGCGGTGCCAGGGATTGCGGCTGCGTTGCTCATAGATCACCCTCCTCGCGGTATGCGGAGACGGCCACGACTGCGAGACGGTCTCCCTCCTTCGTAGAGGTGCGCGCTTCGGTCTCCTGCCAGAAGATGTTCGTCTCCAACGTCACGGCTCCGGTCGTAGAGAAGCTTCGCTTCGCGATGGAACGTGGTTGCAGGATCGCGTCGAGATCGAGATCCATCGCGTCGATCTCTCGGCCGCGGTCCAGCGCGTGCGCGGCGGCTCTGTAGCGTATCTCGCAGAGTGTCGTGTCGAGGACCAACGGCTGCTGCAGGTCGGAGCTGCGCTTCGTCCAACGCAGGCGGTAGACGCCCTCCGGGATCTCTACAGTTGGCAGCTCGTTTTCTTCTACCAGCACGGCGGGCCGCGTCTGCCCGCGCACGACGCACGTTCGCGCAGGGTTTCGCGTTGCGAGCCGGTCTCGCAATGCGAGGTAGAACGTGTCTTTTGCGTTTTGCATCTTGTCTCCTTTGTTCTTGGTTCTCCTAGAACATCCCTCCCGCACATCGCAAAAGCGCGATGTACGGGGCACCCGGAGTTTTGGAGCGCACGACAAACCGGGTGCCCGTATCTGCGCAGAGAGTTCTAGGTGGTCTGCAGACGCAGGCGGTAGAGGCACGCTTCGCCGAAGAAACTTACGACATCGACGCCGACGATTGCGAAGCAGTCTTCACCGACGGTGATGCCCCCCGCTTCTCTGAGCGCCTTCACCACGGCGTCCACGTCGCTCAACTGCAATGCGGAGTAAACCGCATCCGATGGCATCTCTACTGTTCCCTCGCGCACGATTGCTTCTGCAATGGAGACATCGGTGAACTGCGGAGCGGATAGGCCGAGTTGCACTGCATCGCCTCCAGAGGCGACAGCGACAGGGATTTTGAGTGTGACCGCACCCTGTCCCAGAGCACGCACCGTAGACAGACCAACGCGCCGCATGGCAGCGCCGCTCTTCTGTCTCATCCCAGCCTCATCGCCACGAAGGGCTTTAGCAGGCGTTTTGTCTCGTCATCGACCAAGGCACCGGAGAAGTACTCCATCTGCATCGCATCGACCTTCGTACCCTTTACGTTCAAGCCGGGAGTCGCCTGCGCGTTGCGCACGATCTGCGCACACGCCACCTTGACCGCATCCGGAATTGTGCTCCAACCGGAGGTGTAGGTGATCTCCGCTTCGTCGTACACAAGACCGAAGAGATGCGGTGCGATGGAAAGCTCGCCCGTTGCGGAGACATCGACGCTGGTGATGTCCACGTCGCTCCATGTGCCGGGCAGGGCGAAGGCGAGAGCTTCGTTCTGCAACCAGCTTCCAGCAAAGCGGCTCTGCCTGCGCAGATTCAAGCGTGCGCGGATCTTGACGATGGCGCTGGTTGCGGGTGCAACCACGGCGAGTGGCAGATAGCTCAGCCATACACTCGTGCCTCCACGCGAAAAGCGCAGACGCTCTGTGTACTGCTGCACTGCGAGTCCAGGTCTACGGCAGAAGCCATCGATCATCGCCGAAGCGGCCGCTACCAGATCGCTGGTGGTGTCCGCATCCAGACCGAACTGGGCGTACTCCGTTGTTTGTAAATAGTTCATCTTCAACTCCAAAGAAACTGACTTGGCAAAAAGGAAAAGCAGATTCCTCCGCTACGCTGCGGGGTGACGAAGTGGAGGCGGGTGAGAAGCAGATCTCTCCGCTACGCGACGATAGAGCCGTCGCTCCGGTCGAGATGACGAATGTCTCCTTTGCCCTTCCCGGATGCCTTCTTTGTCTTTTCGCAGCGCAGCGAGGAGTCTGCTGTTGCCGGCTTGAGCTTCGCTCGAAGGATCGCTTCGTGGTGTCCCCATTCTTTCGCCAGCGAAGCTGGGAAAGAACGGGGCACGCGGCACGCATTCACACGCGAAGCGTGTTGCCTGCCGTCCGCGAGGGACTAGCGGTCTACCAGCACTTGGTAGTGCGCGTAGTTTGCGCCCTTCACCACGACGCCGCCAAACTTTACGACGACGTGCTGCGAGGCGAGCGAACCGGGCGTTCCGAGCTGGAAGACGCGCGGGTTGGGATCGGTGAGCCAGTGGTACTCGATCATGTCTTCGGTCACGATGTACGCGGGCAGAACGGCAGTGCCGGAGCCGGGTGTTCCGGTGAAGCTCAGCGTCCACTCGGGGATGAGAGGGATCTCGCCCGCCTGCGTGCTGAGGGTTTTCACGCTGACGCCGCCTGCGATCTCCTTCGTGTTGAGGACGACGTTGAACTCGGACTTCATCTCGCGGTCGATGAGATCGAGCAGCACGGGGTTCGCGTAGATCGCCGTTGGACGTACGGCGAAGCTGGAGTTCGCGACCATCTGTGCGATGGTCGATTTGAAGGCGTCAACGATGCTCGCTGTTGCGGCTACCGTGGTGGTGTTTCCGCCAGCCGCGATCTGTGCCGCCGCACCGAAGTACTGCGTGGTGGTGGGTGTGGTCAGGCTGGTGTCGTTGCCGGTCCAGAGCGCGACGTCGTGCGCGCGCATCACGCCCTCAACAGTGTCCGCGAGGTCCTTCGCCTGCAGATAGGCGAACTGGCTCTGCTGCTGGCCGAGCTCCATGTCGAAGAGGTTGTAGTTCAATTGCGCGACGAGGGCCTTGAGCGGAACGCTTCGCTCGACGCGCGTCGGTGTGACTACCGCAGCGACGATGTTGCGCGGATCGACGAAGCCTGTGGCAGGCGTCGGAGAGGGTACGCCGGTCTGCTCGAAGAAGCGCGAGGGGTGGCCGGTGGCCGGGACCTGCTTGATACGCTGACCGAAGACGCCGCGGCGGCGGACGATATCCGTGATCTCGGTCTGGTAGTGAGGAACTTCGATCGCGCCGGGTCCGATGAAGTCTGCGGCGGCGTGGATGTCCTGGAATTGTGCTGTCATTGTGTTTCTCTCCTTAAAACAAAGGCGCAGCTTGCGCTGCGCTGGTTGGTTTTCCTGCAGGGTTTAGAAAAGCAGATCCCTCCGCTTCGCTGCGGGATGACAAAGTGGTGGGATGAGGTTGGTGGTGTGTCGACGAAAGCGGATGCGCTTCGCGCATTACCCACTTATCGCGATGAAGCTGCGATGAATGGGGCACCCACGTTTCGGGGTTAGCGCAGGAGTCCCGATCGCAGCATCTCGCTCTTTACGGCGATGCGCTGTTCCGGGCTCAGGCTTGTGAGAGCGAGATCCAGCGCGCTGGCGTTGAGCGTTTCTGGGAGAACACCGGGCTTCGGCAGCGTCTGCGTTGTGACGGTCTTCCGTCCTGTCTCAGCGGCAGCTTTCAAGGCGCGAATCTCAGCTTCTGCTGCTTCCAGTCGCAGCTCCAGGGCTTCGCGTGTCTCTTCACCTGTTGCCGCTTCGCCTGTTGCTTCTTCGACCGTAGCTACAAGGGCCAGGTCGTTCTTCTCGATTACATCCATCGTTGTCCTCCTCCAGCCGCTCTCATGCGGCCTTCTTTCTTCATTGGTGCCGTTAGACGAAACCGTGTGGAGCGATAAGCCGCCTTTTCGCGCAGCAGAATCGCGGCGCCGGTAAAGGTCGCCTTGGTCAGCTTCCATACTGATGCGCGCATATCTTCTACGTGCGCATCGGCCAGTTCATAACTCATGCCCAGGACTTCGTTTCCGTGCGCGATCATTTCGCGCTCCATCTCGGGGAAGTCCCGGGCGAAAAGGTATCCGCTCACGCGCAGTTCGTTGTTCACTACATGGGCCGACGTAATGATGCCGCACTTGCGCTGCGCATCATGCCCATCCCAACCTGTTTTGAAGTCGACCGCCATGCCCAACAGAGAGGGCAGAGCCGCCTCTGCTGCGGCTCGCGTTAACACCACCCTGTGTCCTCGCGCTCCTGTGGGCGACTTGTCGCTTGCTATATCTACGAGTGTCAATACGCCCTCAAATGCTCTTCGATTCGGATGCCCCTGCACTACGGGGAACTCTACCGCCATCGCCTGCAACCGCATGCTTCACCTCTTTCGCAAGACTCGCTGTTTACAGCCCACGCATGGCACGCACTTCCTCCACCGACAGCACGCCTGCCCTCAGCAGATTAAGTTGCACGGAGGTCTCTGTGGTCTCGTCGCGGCTGAGAAGATCGTTGAAGATAAACTCCACGTCCCACATACCGAGGCGCTTGCCGAAAAGATCGCGTGTGAGATGTTCCGCGAGCAGCCTGGCGACGGGCTTGATGGCGCCTTCGAAGGCGTCGTCCGCCATCTCACCTGCCGTGGATTGGTTCACATCGTTTTCGAGACCAAGCAGCATTGCCGGCAGATCGAAGGCGTTCGCGATCATGCGGAGAAGAAACTCCTGCCAGCCGAGATGCAAGTCGGCGTCGGTGCCGCCGGCGAAGCGCAGGACCTCGGGCTTCTTCTCGCTGCTGAGGATGGGTACCTGGCCGGTGCCTTCGATCTCGTCCTGCCACCAGCGCACCATGCGTTCGTGCTGCGCGGGCGTGGTCTCTTCCATCCAAAGGGCGAACTGCTGCACGCCGTTGCCTGCAAGACGACTGGCGTAACTCGACGCTTCGAGGAAGGCGCGGATGGATTCGAAGGCGACCTCAAGACGACCGAGGCCGAAGGGCGTGTAGGTACGCGGATTCAGACGGACGTACATCAACTCGCGGTCGAGCAGAGGGATGGATTTCTCTCGGCCAGCGTGCGTGTTGACCTGGGCGTAGCGTGGCGTCTCCGCGTCGCCGTTCCACTCGGCGTTCACCTGCACCGTCGCGCCGTCGACTGGCCAGAGGCGGAAAGGGAAGTCGACGTTGCCGGTGAGTTCCATCTCCATGGCGCCGAAACCGCCGACGATGACGTCTTCGAGCACCTGCTCGATCAGGGTGCGGAAGGAGTCTCCGGGATTCGGCGCGGCCAGCGTCTTGCGCAGTAGACGCAGATCTTCGGTGGTTATGGTGTCGCTCGTTGCGTCACGTTTCAGACGGATCTGCCAATCCATGCTGGCGATGCGATCTTTGACGATGTTGATGGCGCGCCGTGCTACGGGGGTCTCCGCGAATCTTCGCAGATTGGCGGCTGTGGGTTTCGGTGAGGCGCTTTGTCCCTGGATGGGGATTCGGCGGTAGGGCGTGAGAAGGGCGGGGAGGGGTTTGGTTTTTCGCTCGCTCGTGCCTTGCAGACCCTTCCATGCTCCTTGTAGTCGTTCTTTTACTCCGGCCACTGTTTGTCCTTTCTTGCAGAGAAAAGAGGTGCAGCTGGTGGCTGCACCTCTCTTTCAACTTCACTGTTTTTAACTTTGTGGTTGCAAACAGATTTCTATGGATGCGCTTCGCGCATACCCCATGTCCCAAAAGCGGGACATGGGGCACCCCGTACCCGGTTATGGGTTCAGAGGCACAGTTCGCGGCGTGCGGTCTGGGCTACGCGTTCCAGGTCGTTCACGGTTAAGACGCGGATGGATTCGCGTTCCATGGTTTCCACGCCGAAGCGGTAGCGGTCCACCGCTGTCGACTCGTCCTCCATCTCGCGCAGAGGTTCCACGATGGCTGTCAGTTCCAGCGACGCGCCCTCCAGCCGCTGCACGCCTTCGCGCAGGCCGGTGGAGGAGAAGGCGAGTACCTTCGCCGCCTCCAGATCTCCTGCGAGGGAGATCGCCTGGAACATGCGGATGACGCCGTTGGGGCGATAGCCGCAGTCTATCTTCAGTGGGTCGCCTGGGCGCGTGTACTGGGAAGCGGAGATTCTCTTCCGCATCAGGTCCCAGACGGAGGCGCGTTCGAACTCTGCACGCATCGTTGTGGCGATGGCGGTGCGCCCGGTCCTGGGTCGAAGCACTCTCTCGTGCACCGACTCCACATAGATGCGCATGAGTTGTTCCATCTCGGCGGAGATGCTTTCTGCCAGGCAGCCGCGCGCCTCTGTGATCTGCAGCGAGTTCGAGAGCGTGTCTTCCATGGTCTGCAGCACTGGTTTGAAGTCGTTCGCTCCGAGCTTTAGACGCTCGGAGATCTCGGCCTCCATGGCTTCGAGCATCGCTGTGTCGGCATCGGGATCGATGCAGCGGACGCGGCTCCAGTCGCGGGTGAAGCGCACCTTTGCACTCTCCGCGTGCCCGGCCTCGCGCAGAAGCACGCCGATGTTTATAAACTCATTCTTCACCGTATCCGGTACATAACGGATGAGAAAGAACTCGCACTCTAAACGATCTGCCAACAGACTCTCCTCAATTTCGTTCCACTGCTTTTATAGGAAAACTCACATCACAAGATTCGACACATCCATTGCCACAGGCACCATTACCTTCCGTGCCCAATTCGGGAATGGGGCACGGTCCGAATCCCGGAACGAGAGCACCAGATCTCTCACACGCGACCGCCGCATCAGCATCTGCTGCATAAGTCGCTCCAGATCTGCCGTGTCTCCGCCATACCACATCGGAGGTACGACTTCCGCGATGGACCATAGCGTCTCCTCGGCCATCTGCTCTACGCGTGTCAGCCAGGGGTCGAAGCTCTCCCAGCCGGTTACGCCGGTGTAGACCGCGTTGCGGCCGTAGATGCCGCGCAGGGGAGAGTCGGCGAACTTCCATTCTCCGGCGTGGAAGCAGTATCCCTGATCGATGAACGTGGCCTTGTACTTCCGCTCGCGTACTTTGCGTGAGAAGACGGCCTGCCGACCGTTGGCGTTGCCCGTCCACTTGTCGATCAAAAGCATTCCGGCAAACTCGGCTACGTTGCGTACTTCACACAGTTGTTCCTCCGGAAGGTAGTCCAGCACGCGGCCTGGGCCGCCGCCGACGAACTGCGAACCGAACTGCAGGCCGGGGCAGCATGGCTCCCGCGCACCGCGAGCCAGGTCCACGACCATCTCGGGCGAGTTCGCGATGAGCCAGTCGGTGACTTCGATGATGTCGGTAGCGGGTACGGTGAGACCTACCGCCTCGGCGAGGCGGGTTGCGATGAGTTCATTTGCGAGGACGCGCAGGTGCTGCGGGTTGTTCTGAAACTTCACCACCCAGAGCTTGCCGTCTGCTCCCAGCATGAGCTGGCTCTGTGCTCCACCGCGCATTCTGCGAATTGCTTGTACTGCCAGAACAGCCACGTCTTTCGATCCTCTCGGAGCAGCATAACAAGTTGGGCATGCGCTTCGCGTATTACCCATGTCCGAAAGGCGGGACACGGGCACCCGGGTTTGAGGTTGATTAGGGATTGGAAAAGCGGATCCCTCCGCTTCTCTACGGGATGACAAAGGGGTGTGGTGCCGTGCGTGCGTGATTACTGACTCGCTGACTACTGACTACTTCCTCTCTTACTGCTAGGGCCATGGCCATCGACATCACGCAGTCATCGTGGGCTCCGGCTGCGGCTTCGGGGCGTCCGCCCAGGCCGCGTACGAAGCTTCGGCACTCTGTGAGCAGGCGTTCGCTCTTGAAGAGCCAGGGCTGCTCGTTGAGCAGAACGCTCAACTTTGCCAGCATCCTCGGACGCGTTACGGATTGGGTCAGCCAGCCTGCCTGTCCTTCTTCTTCATAGACCGCAACGCCGCGTTTTTCCAGGTAGGCGAGTACGCCTGCGCCGTGGTTGTTTCTCTCCACCACGATCAGGGCCTGGTTGTACTCGCGCGCCAGGTCGATGACAACCTCGGCGAGTTCGCGCGGGTTGAGGCGTTGCCGCAGCTCCGCGCACTGGATGCCCAGATCCACATCGAGGACCTGCACGGCGGCGAAGTCGCCTTCATTTCCTCCGCCTGCGGGGTCGGCGGCGACGAGATAGCGCCGTCCTTGCACGGCGGGCATCCAGGTCAGGAGACTTCCACCGCGGCGGCTGCTGAGTGGAGGTGTCAGCTCCGTCAGACGGGCTTCCACGGCATCCAGCTCGAAGAAGCACTCGCCGCTGGCGCGAAAGCAGATGACGGCGTCTTCCGCAAACTCCTGCCGGGCCATGCCGCGATAGGTTCTCTGCAGCTCGCGGCGATAGCCGATCTGCTGCGGACGCAGGCCTTCGCGAGCGACCAGAGCGCGTTCTTCTTCCGTCCACTCGTTTGCTTCCACAGATGGGCCGAGATAGGTCGGCTCCATCCACCAGGGGAGGAAGTGGCGCACCATGCCCTGCGCTTCGGCCTCTATCCACTCCTGGTAGAAGCAGCCGTAGGCTCCGTTGGGCGTGGACTCCAGCACCATCTCTCCGCCCGGAGCGAGCGCGGCTTTGAGTCCTGCAAGCGTGGCCGCTGCGTCGCCCGGCCAGCGCGAGAGCTCGGAGCAGTGCAGGTTCTGGATGCTCATACTGCGGCCAGCGTTCTGCTCGCCCGCGCTGACGACGCGGAACTCGGAGTCCAGGGCGGGGAAGACCATCTGTCCGACGTTGGCGCGCGAGCGTTTTGCTTTGCCCTCGCGCAAGTCGTCGGGAAGGTTCTCCCACATGCGCTGCACGATGCGAAACATCTGTTCCGTGGCTTCGCGCGTGTGGGCGACGAGCACGGTCATGGTTCCCGGTGTCTGGATCGTCTTCAGAAAGAACTGTGCGGCGATCCAGGTGCTCATGCCCATTTGCCTGGCTTTGAGAACGATGTTTTTTTCGCCGCGTTGCAGTTCGTAGTGCCACTGTGCGGTGTTGGCGATGAGTGGATCTAATTTCCCTGACTTGGTTCGGATCTTGAGGAGGCGTTCTGCCTGCTGGATTCTGGATTCTGTTGGCGGCGGATCTTTGTCCGTGGATGGTCCTTCTGGTTCGATTGCCTGCATCGTTTGCCTCATGGATGCGCTTCGCGCATAACCCATGTCCCAAAAGAGGACATGGGGCACCCGATTTGTTTCTAGGGGATTTATGCCGATAATGCGAAGAGGGGAACGCTTTTGGCGTTCCCCTCTTCGCGGTTCAGATTGTTTTGTCT